>NZ_JBLVQN010000029.1:0-79060 GCF_058323225.1 Neobacillus sp. PVCKKU3 | reverse complement strand
AGTCCGAAAACGAATGTTTTCGGACTTTTAGATTTTTTCTTCTAGTATTTGCTTACGGGCTTGGACGGCTGTTAGTAATTTATAACCTCTTAACGTAGGTATCATAATTTCGAGCAGTGCAACCGCCTCTTTCTTTTTCCCTTCAAAAACGGCTTGATCGACTTCTAACATCTTTAAAAGGAACCTGTCATTTATCTTCCCTCTGTATTTTTTGAATGATTCGGCGTCCTCTTCCTGAATAGCGATATCCGACAAAGCGTACCACTTTGTTTTATGCCCACTCATGTTCGTAAGGAGTTTTTTTGCTTTTCCATATTCTTTCCGCTCCATTAAAAGCATCAATTCAGAGCCTTGTTTCGCTTTTTTCATACGGATCTTTTCCAGCCATTGCTCCGCGGCCGATAGGTCCCCTTGAAGAAAATGGTACAAGAATTGTAAATGAGGCGCTTTTGATTTTTTTATGTACGCCATTATCTTTTCGGGATCTTTTCCAAACACAAGCGGGTTACGAATGAAAATGAAAATAATCATGACCGCAAATACGCCATACATAATCCAGATCGGAACCTGAAAAAACCCCATCACTAAAGCAATAACAAAAACAACCAACAAAAACCAAACCATAGGATCCTCCATCAAACAAGTTTTATCCTTATTTTACCGCATTATTTTGAAAGTAAGTTGGCCAACAATTCGATTGTCCATTTAAAAGTAAGAACTTATCTAAGTCCATAGGTGATAATATTTTATGATTTAGAAAAAAATAGTCTAAGGAAAGGAGGGATTATGAATGTCTGTGAAAAAGTGGCTAACAGGCTTGGCCGTTATGATGACGATGATTTTGGTAGTGACAACTCTAGGCTCACTCAGTGCTTTTGCCGAAACCGGCGTCTTAACACCGCCTATTGAGTCAGGGAAACCCATAGTGGTCGAGTTGAACGATGATTACTTTAAACCAGAAGTCATCACGATTCCGAATGGAAGTACGACAACGTTACTATTGAAAAACAAAGGAAAGAAAAAGCACACCTTTACGGTGGAAAAGCTCAAGATTGACGCCGAAGTCCTGCCGGGAACAGAAAAAACCATTACTGTGAACCCGAAAATGTCTGGTACATATGACCTGATATGCCGGTACCATTTACAGGAAGGAATGGTTGGAAAAGTAATCGTCAAATAAAGCGGGGCCTAACGGGCCTTGCTTTTTTTTATGTAATTCTGAATTACATACTTACCTAAATAACATCATGACCGCAAATTTTCCTCCGCAAATGGGACCAGAATTGTCCTCTTCACTTTGTGACCCATCATCCTGTTGCGAACTAATCTACTTAAAGTAACGGGGCAGGTTAGCATAATAATGGCTGGAATAAATATATTCCACATTTGGAAATATATTATAAATCGTTCCTGAAGGTGGATTAGATGAACAACTATACAAATGATAATACGGCGAGACGGTATAAAGCCCATGTCAGTATTTTTGGCACCTCCCAATTGCATTTAAGAAATCCTTATATCATTGCATGGTGGTCCGCCGCATTTCCTGGATTCGGGCATCTGTTATTATCTAAATATCTTAGAGGATATGCATTATTTATTTGGGAAGTGGTTGTTAATATTAAAGCACATGTGAATTCTTCCATGATTTATTCCTTTCAGGGGAATATTGACATGGCAAAAGAGGTGTTAGACACAAGATGGCTTCTTATGTATATCCCTGTTTACCTTTTCGGTATTTGGGACAGTTACCGGACCACAGTCGATATGAATAAGGTCTACCTTTTAGCCGAGCGAGAGGAACACCGTTTTAATTCTTTTTCATTAGGAGCTTTAGAGATTAACTACTTAGATAAGCGAAATCCCATTCTTGCCGTTATGTGGTCGGCTTTTATCCCTGGGCTGGGGCAGCTTTATATACATAGGATTTTAACTGCTTTCTTTGTCATCGTATGGTTAGTAATATTTTATTATTTTTCTCATGCTCAAGAAGCTGTTGTACTTTTATTTTTAGGAAAAATAAAGGAAGCAACTGACGTGTTAAATCCAGAGTGGCTTCTTTTTATCCCTTCACACTATGGATTTGCAGTTTTTGATTCTTATATGAATACGGTTGAGAATAATAAACTTTTCGAAAAAGAGTTACGAAATCATTTAACCGAGAATTATCAAGCGGAGGGCTTCAAAATACTAAAAGGACAAAAAGTGAAGTGATAAATGTGCAGGTATTTTCAACATTTGAAACCTCTGTATTTTTAGAAATGGCTATTTCAACGCTAGAGAAAAAGGGGATCCATAAAGATAGCATATTTGCAGTCCCTCTGGACAATAGAGCGGAAGAACGAAAAATTTTTGATAACATTCATCGCTCAGACGGAACAAGCCTGATTGATATTGGAATGGGGCTTGCCACTGCATTTTCAGTGATTGGAGCCAGTATTGGATTTAAATTAGCTTGGGGACCAATTTATTGGGGACTGATAGGTGCGTTTGTTGGGTTTGTTCTTGGGTTTGCTATTCGGCTTTTTATGGAATTAGTTATAAAGAAAGAGAAAAAGGTTTTAAAAGGAAAACATTCTGAAGTAATCTTAATTGTTGATTGTGAAGAAGCACAAGTTGAATTAGTAGAAGACGTCCTTTGGAGCCATTTTGCATTAGGAGTAGCAAAAATAAGATGATTCGTTATTTTTCTTCACTTAAAGCCGCTTTATTTGATTAACATTGTAGAGCCCAAATAAAAAGTGATGGAAAGACCATCACTTCTTTTGTTTGTAGTAAGAATACATTTACCAGCTACATCATCCTTTAATTGCTTTTTTTAATATACGCATTGGAAGTAATTGCAGATCTACGATTAAAATAGGCTTCCAAGGAATCATTTATAAAAGCCATACTTAATGCTGTGCATACAAAGAACATGATTGGAACTAATACCATCCAATGGTAGGAATAAAGGTAGCTAATGCTGCCGCCAATCACTCCCGACCATTCATATGAAAGCGAGAGTGGGGGAGTATCAAGGTCTCCATATGGGACGTCCGTACCACCGAAGAACAGACTCATAAAGCCAAGATGGGCTAAAAGCTGGAGAACTTGGATGAATTGTTGGCCAAATAGTAATATCCATTTCTCATAAACGTGTGGAACAATATGTTTAAAAAACAAATAAACTTTACTCCCACCCATTGTTTTGGCGGCCTCAATAAACTCTTCCTTTTCAACAAGCCTCATTTCACTTGAAAGATGGACCGTTAAATTGGGAGTAGCAATAATGACTAGAATGAATGTCTCAAATAATGCCCGTTGCCAAAAAAGTGAGGAAAATCCATCAATGGGCTCCCATAAAACACTATGAAGGATAAAATAGGCAATAATTGTCTGGGGAACGACCGAAAAAGGTTCAAAAATAACTTTAATCATATCGTAGATTCTCGGCTTTAACGGATAAATGATGGCACTCAAAACTAGCGAAAACAATAGGCGAAGGCCTGTTACAATAAAGGTAATCCCAATTGTCCATTTTGCTCCTTCAATCATCATATGCCCCAAGTTATAACCGAATCTGTCCGTACCAGTAATAAACACAGTGAATGGCGGATAAGGTGGTGTGTCTTTTAGATTCCCTTTATCATCAAAGATAAACTTAAACTGTTCAATCTCACCATTATTGACAATAGTATTTAAAAAACTCAATGTCAGCAAAGTGACCAGAAAAAGAACACTAATGACGAATCTTTTCTTTTTTAATAAAAATATAACCATATCATCTATTATCCTTTCTATTCGAAAAGCTTACCCATTCATAAACCCGATAGAGTAGAAACAATGGAACGAAAATCAGCAGGCATCCGATAATAAATGGATCGGACCCCAATAACATGGTACGTGACAAACCGTTTAAATTAAATAAATAATCGATGACTAGCAATGTGGAAAGCATGGACCAAAAGATCGTTTTGGAGGATCCAAACATACTCTCGATAATATTTCTAATGACATGGACATTCAAGATGTAGGAAAACTTTAATCCTTTGGCTTTAGCCAGCAGAATGTAGTTCTTTTCCAATTCCTCCTCAATGTGGAGAATTAATATTCTTGTCACATAAAAGCTGATCGGAACACCTAAGCAAATGACTGGCAGGAGAACGGCTTTTTCCCTGACAGATACGACCTGTGCAAGCTTTATTCCCGTTTTCTTAAAAATGATAATTACAGTAAGTTGGAGCAAGAGAATCAGCATCAAATCTGGTATGGATTCGGCTGCCTTCAGAAGATTTTTCACCCAATGCATTTTATTTTTAAAAAAGAAAAAGGTAAGGTAGGAAAGGAAGACAGCAATACTACAGGCAAGCAGAAGCCCAAGACCAAATAGTTTCATAGATTCCAAGTATCGTACCAAAATAATAGGAAACAAAGAGTTTTTGCCATCAATCTTAAATTCTCCGAAGGTAAAGAGCTTAATGTTCAAATCCGAAACGGCATGTAAATAATCCGTTAGGTTAAAAGATAAATTTTGTAATAATATTGGAAAAGTCGTAATGAGAATCAAAATCTCTACACCAATCAAGCAATGCAAAATGAAGTAAAATATTTTTTTTATGACGTTCATAGGGACTCCTCTTTTATTAAATATGGGAATTTAATACAGTGTTAGTAATAATTAGACGACCATAATTCAAAAACGTTTCATTCTAAAAAACTCCTTTTAAATGGTTCGAGCAAATTGAAACTATGAAAGAAAATTTTTGTCATTATATAAAATCAGGTCTTTATTCAACTTCAAATTAATATAATGGCTTAGTTAAACTTAAGCCAGAGGTGGTTAAATTGGAGATATTCGGTTTGTCGTTCACGGTGCTTTTGGAGGTTATTTTAATCAATATCGTATTAAGTGGCGATAACGCAGTGGTAATCGCTATGGCGGCTCGTAATGTTCCAAAGAAACAACAAAAGAAAGCAATCTTTTGGGGCACAGTTGGAGCCATTATTTTACGATTAATTTTTGCAGTAGCAATAGTGTACCTACTAGAGTTACCATTCTTAACTTTTGCTGGCGGCCTTCTTCTCGTATATATAGCCATTAAACTATTAGTTGATGAGGGTGAAAATCATCAGAGAGTAGGCGGGTCAAGTTTAATTTCCGCCGTGAAAACCATTATTACTGCTGATGCTGTGATGTCCCTTGATAATGTACTAGCTATTGCCGGTGCCGTTAAAGGAAATTTAGCTGGGATTTTCATTGGAGTAATGGTTAGTATCCCAATCGTCGTTTTTGGAAGTCAATTCATATTAAAAGCCATGGAAAAGTACCCGATGATCACCTATGCTGGTGCTGGAATATTAGCGTGGACAGCAGGTGAAATGATGGTAGGAGAACCAAAATTCCAGCCAATTCTCCCAAACGATTTTCACTTATTGGTACCAACTGCTATTACAGTTCTTGTTATAGGTTTTGGATATATCGTTTCAAAGATAAATACAGCTAAAGAAGGCTAAATGAAATATAAGGTTAAAAAGGACAACGATAGGATTAAACTGCTGTCCTTTTTTGCTTGGTGAAATCATATTGGGGGCCATGGAATACATCTGGAACCACTTTGGTCTTTACTCTTTTTGTGATAAAAAATGGGGCGGTAAAGAAATCGTACTCTAGCTGTAACATTATTATCCACTATGTAAATACCTTAATAGAATTGGCATAATTGTTACTGATTCTTATAATGAAATGCCAAACCTCTGGTGTTATGATAAGGCAAAGCCAAATTTTCAGGAGGTATTTTTATAGAAAAGATACTCATCCAATGAAAAATGGCGCTTTAAGGAGGTTTTATTTTGAAACTCAAATTAAAGGCAATGTTTCTTGCTATAGTGATGCTTGTCTCGATCCCTTCAATCTGCCTTGCAGATGCATCAGAAGGAGATGTCATTGTTACTTTAGGAGAAAACTTAACACAACAGCAAAAGAATGATATGTTAAGCGAGTTAGGGGCACCGGAAAATGTACAAATGATTACCGTATCTAATAAAGAAGAACATGAATATTTAGGGGAGTTTATTCCAAAGTCACAAATAGGTAACCGAGCTATTTCATCAGCAAGTATCACGATTGGTGCCCAGGATTCCGGGTTAAAGGTTCAAACGAACAATATTACATGGGTTACGGACGAAATGTATAAAAATGCATTGATGACAGCAGGTGTTAAGGATGCAACAATCAAGATTACTGCACCATTTTCTGTATCAGGTACAGCTGCTTTAACTGGAATTATGAAGGCTTATGAAACGACGACAAATAAAGAAATTCCTGAAGAAGTCAAAAAAGCGGCTAATGAAGAAATGGTGAAAACCGCAAAGCTTGGTGATTCCATTGGAGCGGACAAAGCCGCTGAGCTTATGGGAAAAGTCAAAGATGAAATCGCCAAAAATGATCCGAAGACAGAAGCTGACATACGTGAAATTATTCAACAAGCTGCCACGGAGCTTGGGATTACTTTAACAAATGAAGAGTTAAATATGTTAGTAGATTTCTTCAACAAACTGAAGGGAATGGACATTGACTGGAACCAAGTAAAGAACCAGGTAAGTGAAACAGCAGAAAAAGTCTCCACCTTTTTACATTCAGATGAGGGGCAATCATTTTTACAAAAGCTGCAGGATTTCCTAAATCGGACAATTGAAGGGATTCGTGCCCAATTTAATTAATTTTACATGCTACTTTTCCTTATTGACCAGAATGGTCCTCTTAACTTTGATACCCATCATCCGCTGAGCTGTAATGGATTGGCGGGTATTTTTTTGAATAAGGGGAAGAACGCTGCGGAACTTGTTATAAATACCGAGCTCTCGTAAAATAAACATAGATTAAACTAGTAGAACAGTATGAAAGTTTACTTGGGAAATGGGAATCCTCCGGGGAAGGAATGAATCGGTAAATGCAACAAATTTATTTGGACTACAACGCCAGTACACCTCTGGCTCCTGAAGTAATCGATGCCATGATGCCGCTCCTGCATGACTATTATGGAAATCCATCAGCGCTGCATTGGGCTGGGACACCAGTGAAAGAATTGTTACAGAACGCAAGGGAACAAGTTGCCGGATTAATTGGCTGTTCTCCGAGGGAAGTGATTTTTACAAGTGGGGGAAGTGAGGCCAATAACCTCGCATTAAAAGGCTATTATTTTAAGAATAAAAGCAAAGGCAACCATATCATTACATCAAAAGTAGAACATCCAGCTGTGAAAAATCCATGCCAATTTCTCGAACAAATCGGGGCGAGGGTTACGTACGTAGGCGTTGATCAATACGGGAGAGTGTCAGTGGAAGAAATTGAACGAGCCATCACGAAGGACACTATACTGATTTCGATTATGCATTCCAACAATGAAACCGGGACTTTACAGCCGATTCACGAGATTGGGAACCTTGCAGAAAGGCATGGGATTGCCTTCCATACGGATGCTTCTCAATCAATCGGGAAAGTGCCTGTTAATGTGAAGGAGTTAAAAGTCGATATGCTGACCATCGCAGGCCATAAGCTATATGCTCCTAAAGGAATTGGAGCGCTTTATATTAAAGATGGAATCCAACTGGAACCACTGATTCATGGGGCCGGTCATGAATTCGGGCTGCGGGCAGGGACGGAAAATACCTTGTTGGCAGTGGGATTGGGAAAAGGATGTGAAATCGCTGAAAGCCATGTGGGAAATAGCTCATTAAAAGAGCTGACGGATTATTTTTGGAGCGGATTAAAAGTCGGGTTTGGGGACGGCGTTCAGTTAAATGGACATCCTGAGGAGCGTCTGCCCAATACATTGAACGTAAGTTTTGTCGAAAAAATAGGCCAAGATTTGCTGGCGACGATCCCACAGTTAGCGGCCTCAACCGGTTCGGCTTGCCATGCCGGCAGCATCGAATTATCACCGGTACTAAAGGAGATGGCTGTTCCTGAAAAGGTTGGAATGGGGGCCATCCGCTTTAGTTTGGGCAGGTATACGACGAAGGATGACATCGATCAGGTATTGCAATGGTTAAAGGAAACGATAGATTAAAGGAAACTGGGACAACAGCGAGATTCGACTGTTGTCCTTTTATTTTATTTCAAAATGAGGCAAAAGAACCGTCCCCATGCCTCACTCGTGAATAAGTTACACCTTTTCTAATCAAGTTAAGTAATATACTAATTGGAAGAAGGTGTATTATGACGAAGTATGGTTATTGGTCATTCACCATCGTCTATTTATGCATAGCCTTATTAATTATGTCCTCGTGTGGTCAGTCGCAAACAAAAGGGGTGGACAAAAAGGAGAAAACTCCTCGTGAAGTTTTAGGTTTCTACACCGAACAGGAAGGAACGTATCCAGGGTCGCAGCCGACTGTGGACTCACAATTCAAAAGTTTAAGCAGCATCGCTCCCTTTTGGTATAAGTTAGACGATAAAAGTCCGGGAAGTCTTATAAGTTCCGTTCCAGCAGATCATAAGACAAATGTTATTCAGAGTGCTCATAGTAAACACCTAAAGGTATATATGGTTGTACATAATCTCTTTTATGAAACCGTTGAGAAGGGCAAAGAGGTTGCGGGTAATGTCCTCGATAACGATAATAACCGCAATGTTTTCATTCAGAACTTACGCAATGAAGTCACTCAGTTTAATTATGACGGTATTAATATTGACATGGAAAATTTGAATTTGACTGATCGAGATTCCTTTAGTCTAATGATAAAAGAATTGTCTGACGCACTTCATCGTGATGGAAAAATAGTGACGGTTTCAGTCCCGGCAAACACAGGTGATTCCCGTGCTAATCCCTGGTCACCGTGGTTTGATTACGAAAAGCTTGGTCAATATTCAGATGGGTTAATGATTATGACGTACGATGAACATAACCCAAGAACAAAACCAGGCTCAACAGCATCAGTCGATTGGACAGAGGCAACGATTCGTTATGCTTTGAAACATAAAGTACCACCGGCAAAAATTTTACTCGGTATCGCTGGTTATGGATGGGACTGGGATACAACAGCAGGCAAAGGCAAGTATAGCTCATATGAAGAGTTAATGGGTCAGAAAACAAAATATAAAGCTAAAGTTCTATGGGACTCCCGTTCAAAAACACCTCATTTCAGTTATGTCGATCAAGAACAACATAGCCACCAGGTGTGGTTTGAGAATAGCGAGAGTCTTAAGTTAAAGCTAGATCTTGTAGAAAAATATAACCTACAGGGAATCGGGATGTGGCGGCTCGGCTTAGAAGACCCAAAGTATTGGACGACGATACCGAAGAAAATAAAAGTAAAAAAGTGATGGAATGGTCCTCCAAAATCTGAAACCCGGGCATGTGGTAAATTGCACAGGCCAGTATTGAATAGGAAAAATATAAAAAAGGGGATAATAATAACCATCTGATACGAGAGAGTGAAGAAGTTGAAAGCAGCCTATCCAAGTTATGATGAAATTCAAAAAGTCGAATATAAGTTAACTGAAATGAAAAATGAATATTGGCTTCATCATGATTTGTTTACATTTCAATGGTGGCTGCTTTTGATAATTTTTATTCTTCCATGGATTATATGGTGGAGGTACGTTGATAAAGCTAGATTAAAGGAAATTGTACTTTTTGGCACTTTATTAATGCTTTTGGTTGGACTGTTGGATGATATAGGTGCTAATCTTCACCTGTGGTCATATCCCTATAAATTGTTACAGGTGATACCAAGATTAGTCGCAGTTGACTACGGAATACTTATCGTGGCCCATATGACGGTTTATCAATTCTGCAAAACATGGAAATCATTTATCATTGTTAATATAGTTATGGCAACTATTTTCACCTTTATATTTGAACCTTTGACAGTCTGGCTTAACATTTATAAATTAGATAACTGGAAATACATCTATTCGCTTCCAATATATGTTGCAAAGGCTGTATTTATAAAATGGTTAGTTCAAGAAATAAATCGAAAATCTAAATATATGTGATGGAGTTGGGGATTTATGGCAGAACACGTACCCAAAATAACATCTGCGGAAATTTCGATGTTATGGAGTACCTATATTGGTGACACCATGTCTATTTGTATTTTAAAACATTTTTTACAAACTTGCGAAGATCCGGACATTAAACCAATTATTAAACTTGCTCTAAAGTTTTCCCTTGACCATGTGGCACAAATATCGGATTTATTTACAAAAGAAGGCATTCCTATTCCTAATGGATTTGGAGAACAGGATGTGAACTTGCAAGCAAAGAAGCTTTTTTCGGATATCACGTATTTGCGATACTTGCATCATATGGGTAGAACGGGATTGAATTCCTATAGTTTGGCTAAGTCAATCTCTGCCCGTAAAGATGTCCGTAACTTATTCAAACAGTTTTACAATCAAACCGAAACGCTATATGACCGTAATACAGAACTGATGCAGGATAAAGGGATTTTTATCCGATCTCCTTATATGGCCTATCCTGATAAAGTTGAGTATATAACAGAGAGAAAGTTCCTTGCTGGGCTAATAGGTCATCGGCGACCGCTCCTGGGAATAGAAATTGCCCATTTAGGAATTAATATCGAAGTGGCAAATGTGGCGAAAACAATGCTTTTAGGATTTAGCCAAGTCGCTCAATCCAAAAAAATTAGTGACTACTTTAAAGATGGATATGAATTAGGAAAGAAAATGGTGGAAGATTTTATGATAAAACTAAAAGAAGATGATAATTCATATCCCTCTACATGGGATTCTACCATTACCAATAGCACTGACCCACCTTTTTCCGATAAACTAATGTTATTTCATACAAGTGCACAAAGTGCCATTGGTATTGGAGATTTTGGACTTGCCATAGCTGCATCATTGCGAAAGGACTTAACTGTTAATTATGAAGGCTATATTATTAGAGCCGGGACCTATGCTCAGGAAGGTGCAAAACTCTTAATTGATCATGGATGGTTTGAAAAACCTCCCCAATCGATTGATAGAGAATCACTTAGAAATCAAAATATAATGAAAAGGTAGAATACATCATTTTAAAAAAGAACGTAAAAAAAGGAGCATAATATTTAATTTAATGTTAAAGTTTAGTAAGGAAATTTTAAAGATGAATAGGAGAACAACATGATTGAAATAAAAAAATCTCCACTAAGTGATGGAGAATTCGATAGAGGGGTATTTGCTACACGTGATATCAAAAAGGGAGAGCTTTTACATGAAGCACCTGTCATTGCATATCCAAACGAAGAGCATCAATACATTGAGAAAACCCTGCTTGCTGATTACGCTTTTGAGTATGGGATCAATCATTCTGCGATCCTTCTAGGTTATGGAATGTTGTTTAACCATTCATACGAGCCTAATGCATTTTATGAGATTAATTTTGATAACCACACCTTTGAATTCTATGCTTACAAAGATATAAAAGCAGGGGATGAGATTCTAATTAATTATAATGGGGAAGTTGATAACAAAGATCCACTGTGGTTTAATCAGGACTAGTTATTTTGATTCATTAATTTTTGTAAGAAAAAAATGGATAGAGATGCACAAGTAAAAAAGAAATGGCTCTATTTTAATGAGTCATTTCTTTTTTATATACAAAATCGTTGATAAATTAGATGCAATTATAACTGCAATTTAAAGAATCCCTTACTTTCTAATTACACACCTTTTCCAATATCACGTATTGGTGCTTGTAATGGAACAGACGGTGGTGCCAAAAGTGGAGCGACAGTCTCTCCGATTGTCGTATATCCGACTGGAGTAGTTTTTGGTATCGTTGCAGCTGACCCCGTACCAATTTGCAAAATTCCCGCATTGGCGATAATCCCGATTTTCAAAAACCTGATTTCAAATGTTTGTTCGAGATAACGATCCATATTTATCACCCGAAATCATTATATGCTGAGAATTTAACTTTAAGATTCTTTTTGGTTGAATTTTATTGATTTGGACCTATTCTATTAAAGTAATAAACTACTTTTCAATAAATTGTCACTTATTTCTGTAAATTCAATATTAGTAATTATCTGAAAAAGGTTATAATGGTCTTGTGATGTTACTAAATTTTGTAAACCTCTTTTAATAGTAAAAAAGGAAGGTGAAATGAGATGAGTAAGTTAAATGATCGTGTTGCGCTAATTACAGGCGGGGCAGGCGGAATTGGAAAGGAAACGGCCAAACGGTTCTTACAGGAAGGAGCTAAGGTTGTTTTAGTTGATTTGCTGCTAGAATCCCTTGAACAGACTAAAGCAGAACTGAGTCAATTTGGCGATGTACTTATTGTCCAAGCAGACGTATCAAAAGAATCGGACGTTCAAAACTATGTGAAACAAACGGTTGAACGTTTCGGAAAAATCGATATTTTCTTCAATAATGCAGGAATTGAAGGGAAAGTTCAGCCAATCATGGAAACGTCCCTTGAGGATTTTGAAAAAGTCCAGCGCGTTAACGTGAATGGTGTTTTCTTAGGATTAAAGCACGTTCTTTCTGTTATGACGAAACAAGGATACGGCAGTATCATTAATACATCTTCTGTAGCGGGACTCGGAGGCACACCAGGTGTTGCTCCATATGTTACAAGTAAACATGCGGTAATTGGGTTGACCAAAGTGGCAGCACTTGAGGCAGCTGGAGCTAACGTTCGAGTGAATTCCATTCATCCATCGCCTGTTAATACGAGAATGATGCGTTCTTTAGAATCTGGATTTAGTCCGGAAAACCCGGAAGGTGCAAAAGACCAATTTGCCAAAAGTATACCTCTTCAACGGTACGGAGAAGTAGCTGACATTGCTAATTTAGTTTTATTCTTAGCTTCTGATGAGAGTTCTTTCATCACAGGTGCCCAATATCGAATTGATGGCGGGATGGGGGCACTTTAATCCAAAACAAAACCTCAAACTTATACTTTAGTTTGAGGTTTTGTTTTTTTGAAAAAGAGAATTGGTGCCCCGAACAGAGAAAAGTTGGCCGGTTTGGCAGCCAATAAATCGAAACAAAAAAGTACAGATTAAGTATCAAACAACGTTCCACTTAACGCATCAATATACCTGTCCGCTGACTTCTGAACGGCTATTTTGGCATCTATTTTGACTATGCCATGAAAAGCATTATACAATCGGTCAAATTCTAATTCTTTTACAATATTGGCCATCTCACGCACTTTCGATGCAGGTAGTGGGATCAGATTAGGGTAACTATACATAAAGCTAACCCAGTTTTTATCGGCGACAACTTGAATGATATCACCTGAGAGTAAAATCCCCTTTTGATTATTCCCATCTTTCCATTCCAAAACTGACCCGCCCTTAAAATGCCCGCCTAAACGATGGATAACAATCCCTTTATGTAATTCCAGGGAGTCACCTGACCAGAAAATTATCTTATTGCTCTGCCTCATGACCCACTCCTTATCATCCTCATGTATATAAATCGGCACATCGAATAGCTCTGCCCATTCAACTTGTGCAGAGTAATAATGTGGATGGGATAGAGCAATTCCCTGGAGTCCACCCAAATCCTTTATCTTTTTAACGGTTCTTTCGTCAATATAAGTAATACAATCCCATAATAAATTGAAACCTGCACCTTGGACCAAATAAGCAGTTTGGCCAATTCCGAACTTTGGACTTGTGGTTATGCTAAATAGACCTTCTTCCTCAAAAGTAAACCTATTATGATAGCCTTCAGTAACCATTTTCTCCAACGTGGTCCACGACTGCCCATTCGGATTTACATACTGCCTTTCCTCATTACAAATCGTACATTGTTCTGGTTCTGCCATTGAACTTTCATACTGAACACCACAAGTCTCGCAAATATAATTTTTCAGAGGTAACCCACCCTTTCCCAAAAAAAAGGATATACACAAAATTATATTTAAAGGATTTTTCGAATAGACTTACACTTAAAACTTTTTACATTATATTCCAGTTACTTTGCTTTACTAGATAAACTTATTAATAATTTTATTATGTAGACTAAAAAAATGGTAAGAAAAATACCATGAAATGAATCTGTAACATAATTAAAATATGCATGTTCTAATTTTCAGAATATAATGTAACTACAATAGTTGCTAAATGAAGTTGGTGGTTTTTAAGGGCAAAACAGTGGAAAGGGGGCATGATTGATGGATATTTGTATTTCATGTGGCGAGGAATTATCAGTTATGGAGAGGAATCGTGCGGAATGCTGGGAATGCAAAGATAAAACATCGGAAGCATATACAGAAGGAGAATGACATTGTAATGGATATTTGTGTGATACTCTAAAAAGCCAGCTTGCCTTAAAGGTGCTGGCTTTTGCTTTTCACACCTGTAATAAAGTAACTATATTGTAATAATAAAAAACTCTATTTTTCCTCCTAAACTCCTTATTCACTCATACACATGAGATAAGGAGGTAATTCCATTGAATCCGCTAAAAATCATCCCACTAAAATTTATTTATCGTTCTATCCTAGTTGTTCTATTAATGTTCTTCACTATTTCATTGGTTGTTGTGTTAAAAGTAAATATTACTTCCCTAAAAATGAGTAATTCTATCGGAATTTTAAATGGACAGAAACTCTTTGTTGAATTTTTCAAATCTGAGAACCATTCCTTTTTCCGAAAATTGAATACTCCTGTTTTTACCATACCAAAAATCACAGATGTAGCGTTTCAAATAGCAACCACTATCAAACCAACAGATATAAGAACGTACTTAGGCAATGAAATACCTGGATTAAGAATGCATGAAACAGAGATTGTCGTAGCAGGGGAGGGGACTAACCTAAGGAACCTTCCGAAAGAATCTGCTCCTCCAAATAAGGCATTATTAAAGGAGAGACAAGCATCTGAAGAGAAATTAAAAGAAAATCAAGGCAGCGATGATGGCCAGCTTAAAAATCCAAAAAACAAAACTGTATTTATTTATCAATCCCATAGCTGGGAGTCATTCCTTCCAGTTTTAAAAGATGCAAAAACACCTGACGATGCCATAAGCTCGGATGAAAGAGTAAATGTCATTGGGTTAGGAAATCGATTAGCTCAAGATTTAATGAGTAAAGGAATCGGAGTTGAGCATGACAAAACCAATATGACACAAGAATTACTGAAAAAAGGGTGGGAATCAACAAAAGCATATGTAGAATCCCGAGAGATTGTCGAGGCGGCCGCAGCCAATAACAATCAATTTAAATATTTCATTGACATTCATCGTGATTCCCTAGGGAAAGAGACCACTACTAAAACGATTAATGGTAAAAGCTATGCAAGGCTCTACTTTGTAGTAGGAAAAGAAAACAAAAACTACCTCGAAAATCTGGAGGTGGCCAAAACACTGAACAGAGAGTTAGAAAAAAAATATCCTGGAATCAGTAGAGGGGTATTTCTAAAAACGTATAAGGATGGGAACGGTGTATACAATCAAGATTTATCAAATAAAGCAATGCTGCTGGAAATTGGTGGAGTAGATAATAATTTGAGCGAGCTGCATAACACCATCGATGTATTTGCAGAAATACTCGCTGACTATTATTGGAAAACAAATGGATCAAACGAGGTGAATGCAAATGGTTAAGCAGCTTCCATCCTCTATAAAATGGCTTGTTTTTACCTTCTTTAGCAGTTTATTATCTTTCTACTTGACCGGCTTATCTGAAATAACCGTTAGTTCTTTCATTACAGGGTTTATTTTTTCAGTGGTATATTTATATAGAAATAACTTATAAAAAAAACAAACAGATTCATCAAATTGATGGTCTGTTTTTATCAGGTTTTTACCTGGGAATGTTCTTTTCGTTCTTGTAAAATTTCTTGGATAATTTCGATATGAACAGAAGCCCAGGATTTTTCATGAAAATGGACAATCACGCTTATGGTAAGTATGAATGCGTAGGCCAAAACAAAGTAAACCCAAAGTATACTGCCTTCTTTGAAGAGGAATTTGTGCAATTGCTCTGAAAATAGAAGCAATAGCCACGGACCAGAAGAGACAAGAATCGGAATGATGCCGGAGCCATTTTTCTCCTTTATCATACTTAAATATATTTTTTTTAATGTTTGGCTATCAATCGGTAGGTAAAAGTTTTGAATTTGTTCTATTTGGTGAATTTCTTTTACTGATTGAAATGGCTGTTCATGATTTTTTGCCCTTTTTAGTTTCAGGTAAATTTTATGAGCATCTCCGCGAAATGAAAACATATTGAAACACTTTCCTTCATCAAATATCATACTAGAAAGGCTTTGCAAATATGTATTCATCTATGCATGTCCGATAAACCTTTATTTCATTTTCTAGGCTGTGGGCTATGTATTTGGTGGTACTTTTTCATATAGATGATCATATTTGAAGGAAACGCTTGAATATTCTACCAATAAAATTTATAATAAAGTTGGATAAAAGAATTAATGCTTTTATCAAAATTAGGGATTATTTGCTTACGGAAATAAACTACAGGCCCAATTAGCCTGCTATTATATTGAAGTTATCGGTATGGGACCCAAAATTGATCTTTGTTTCGTTTAACTGCATAAAGGCCGAAGTGAGTTAGACAATTTGATTGAGCTAGACACAAGCCAAAATAGGAGTAGCAGCCTATTTTGGCTTTTTTTGTACCATTAGGGGAAAGGAACTGATAAAAAAATATGAACAGTCCAGTGGAGGGAATAAAAAGTGAAAAGCGGTTCTTATTAAATAAATATTTAGAAGAATGGGTTAGCAGCAATAAAACACAGTTTTATGGTAATCAGGATGCCATCATAGTAGTAGATTTAGAGGGCAATATTCTTCAAGTAAACCCACTCTATGAGGAACTTTCAGGTTATTCGTCCGAAGAGGCTCTTCTAATGAAATTTCAAACACTTTTCCCCATAGAAAGTTTGGATAGGATTTTCCATTACTTTCATAAAACTGCATTAGGTCAGGTCCAAAACTATGACTGCTTAATGATAAGCAAACACGGGCCAACAGTTGATTTAAATATCACGAATATTCCAATAAGCGTGGACGATAAAATAGTTGGATTATATGCAGTTTTAAAAAATATCACAGAGTTAAAAAGAACACAGGCAGAAGTAAGACAAATTGAAGAATTTCATCGAGTATTAACAGATAATATTCTTGATATCATTTTAGATACAAACCTGTTAGGAACTATTCTCTATGTATCCCCGGCAGTGAATCACCTTCTTGGATATGAACAAGATGAAATAAAAGGCCATCACATATCATCATTTTTTCATGAAGATGATGTGCAGCGAGCTTTGTTAGACCGTAATAAGTTGTTAAATAACCTAAAAGGCTATAATAGAGGGTCCTACCGATTCATCAAAAAAGATGGAAGTCTGATATGGCTGGAGGCTATATGTAAGCCAATATTTGACCCAGATACACAAAAAATATTAGAGGTGGTCACGGTTCTTCGGGATATCTCAGAAAGAGTAAAAGCAGAAGAAGATCTCAGAAGCCGAAAAAAGGCATTTCGTAATTTAATTGAAAAATCTCCAGATTCAGTCATAATCGCTAAAAATGATAAAATTTTATTTGTTAATGAAACAGGTGTTGGCTTATTAGGTGCTTCAAGCTCTGAAGAAATCATTGATACATCCATTTTGGACTATTTGCATTCCGATCATGGTAAAAAAGCGAAAAGAAGAATGAAGAGAGTCTTTAATGGAGATACAACGGAGTTCACGGAGTATAAAATTAAGCGTTTTGACGGTACACTTTTGGATGTAGAAATAAAAGGGATCCCAACTTTTTTCCAAAGTCAGTCTGCCCAACACCTCATTGTTCGGGATATTACGGAAAGGAAAAGAACACAAGAACTTATTGTTAATTCTGAAAAACTATCTATAGCTGGACAATTAGCTGCAGGAATTGCCCACGAAGTCCGCAACCCACTTACAGCCATTAAAGGGTTTATGCAATTAATGGAAGTGCCGTTAGAGAATACCGCATACGTGGAAATTATAAAAAGTGAGATAGATAGGATTGAACTCATTTTAAGTGAGCTATTGATTCTTTCCAAACCACAGGATGTAAAATTTAATGTAGAAAGCTTAAATTCAATAATACAAGAAGTAAAAACCTTAATTGACACCCAAGCTATTATGCAAAATATCCAAATAGAATTGGTTAATCAGATTGGTAACTTGAATATCAGTTGTGATAAAAACCAATTAAAACAAGTTGTTATCAATTTTTTGAAAAATTCTTTAGAGGCAATGCCGAATGGTGGAACCATTCTAATTGATATGCGGGAGCAGAGTAAGAATAAGGCAAAAATAACTATTCAAGACACAGGAACAGGAATCCCAAAACATATTCTTAAGAAAATCGGTCAACCATTTTTTACAACAAAAGAAGGCGGGACGGGATTAGGAGTAATGATTTCTAAGCAAATCATTGAGAATCATAACGGTAGTTTACAGTTTTGGAGCGATAAAAAGGGGACCATCATCGAAGTCATATTGCCTTTAAATAATAAATAATAAGGCCTCATAAATGAGGACCTGTAAATTTAAAAAATGGAAACGCTTTAGCAGGAGTTTTTGGATAATTGGAGAATTTTTATATTAGCAATAAATTTTCAGAAAATTATTTAAATACTATCTGAACAAGGAGTGGTTTTCACATGCATTATGTATACAAAACAGGAATCTATCAGAATTCATCAAAGCAGCGTTGGGAATACTGGTATGTTGGACCAAATGAGTTACGAATCCTTGTTTCATGGTTGAGCTGGAATGCATTTAAAGAATATGAAACATGGGAGAAAAATTGCTTAGTGGAGAAAGCAGGATAGTATCTCAAACCTAATCATGTTAGCCAGCTTTTTCTATAAATAGTGGTGAAAATAATGGGGAATTTACTACGAAACGCTGTTCAGTTAAAGTTGAAACATTTAATTAACAAGCTTATTAAACAAGGAATTTATAAAAAAATAACAAGCATCTTTATGAATTGACATTGTACATATTTTTTGAAGCAAAAACGGAGAATCAATTAATTCTCCGTTTTTTTATGTTAGAAAAATACTTTTACGAAAAAAGGGAATTCTAACAAAAAGTTCGTGGAGTGAGACGGATGTCGTTTTTTTCAAAATTGAAAGGGTTGCAGCAAACCCATAAGGAAAATAAAAAAGTTTTTCTAGGTGCGGATTTTGATTTGCGAATGGAATGGTTTAAAGACACCTTCCAACAAAGTATTGACATCACTTTTCACGAATTAACAGCCAATCAAACGCGCTGCGGCATTGTGTTTATACAGTGTATGGTGGATCAGCAAACATTCGATGAGCAAGTGCTAAAATATATTGTTTCACCCCATTTTGCTTCATCACCAAGTGAATTGATTCATAAAATTCTGGATTTACAGGCCATAAGTACAATGTGTACCACCATCCTTTCTGATATGGAGGAAGCAGCAGAATACATCTTAGATGGAAAAATTATTGTTTTTTTCGAAGGCGACAGTCGGATGATCGCCTTTCCATTAACAGACTTTGAAAAGCGAACCGGCAGTGAAACCACGAATGAAAATGTCATCAGGGGGCCAAGAGAGGCATTTTTGGAGGATATCCATACGAATGTTACCATGGTTCGCAGAAGAATAAAATCCCCTGCCTTAAAAATGGAACAACTTGTTATCGGAAAATATACAAAAACAAAGGTCATTATTAGCTATATTGAGGGGCTTTGTCGAGATGATTTAATAGCAGAAGTGAAACAAAGAATAAACAGGATTAAAATCGATGGCGTTTTAGCGAGCAGCTATATTGAGGAGTGTATTGACGATCGGCCCTTATCACCGTTTCCTCAATCACAAAAAACTGAACGGCCGGATGTGGCGGCCGCAGCCTTATTGGAAGGCAGGGTGGTTATTTTTGTGGATGGTGATCCCATTCCACTTATAGCACCTGTGAATTTTTACATGTTTCTTCAAGCTGCTGAAGATTATTATCAACGGTATTTTCTTACTAGTTTTATCCGCTTGCTTCGCTATGGCTGGTTAATCGTTTCGCTGACCTTCCCATCCTTTTATATTGCGATTACCACCTTTCATCCGGAAATGATTCCTACTAGTTTATTATTAAGTGTTGCTGCATCACGGGAAAATGTCCCGTTTCCAAGTATTGTGGAAGCATTACTGATGGAACTAGCTTTTGAAGGTTTACGGGAAGCAGGGATTCGCACTCCAAAAGCGGTAGGGCAGGCAATTGGGATCCTTGGTGCGATTATCATCGGACAAGCAGCCGTACAGGCAGGAATTGTTTCTGCTATTATGGTGATCATTGTTTCGATTACCGGGATTGCCTCCTTCGTCATACCAGGTTATGATTTAGGATTTTCCGTCCGGCTGCTTCGCTTTCCACTTATGTTTTTAGCGGGTACATTTGGAATATTCGGATTAATGATTGGTGTTATTTTAATTTATATTCATGTGGTAAGCTTGCGTTCGTTTGGCATGCCCTATCTTTCACCAACAGCACCGCTTAGAACTAGCGATTTAAAGGATATTTTCATCCGAGCTCCATGGTGGCAGATGCAGCGCCGGCCCTCCTTTTCCGGGTCAAATGATCGTATTCGCTCTGATATCAAGAAATCCATACCCGGGGATGATGAAGATTAATGAAAAGATTCAAATGGCTCATCTTGTTATGCCCATTGCTTTTAACTGGCTGCTGGTCACAATTTGAACTGAATGAACGCGCTTTTGTCTCCGGCATCTACATTGATAAAGCTTCAAATGGCAACATGGAGATAAGTCTATCTTTTGCCCTGCCTAATCGCCTTGTTCCTGGTGATCTTGGCGGAGCCGGTACGACTGGTAAACCATATACGATTCAATCTGCAACTGGAAAAACATTTACGGAAGCCTATAAAAAAATACAATCCACCCTTTCTAGAAATATTAGCTGGGGACATACGAGGATCATTATTATCAGCGAGGAAATGGCTAGGGACGGTATCAGGGATATATTGGAATTTGTTCTCCGCGAACCAAATTTGAATATCAATCAATCTATATTAATTGCACCGGGAAAAGCAAAAGATATCGAAACATTGACTCCAATATTTGAACGATTTCCAAGCTCCATTCCCATGTCATTTGCCCAAAGAAAGGTGACCATCGATACAACACCAAAAGACTTCCTTGAAACAACTAGCGGTGATATGATTGTCGGTCTTTTATCAAAGAAAACGATAAAAATGCTTAGTGAGGGCGGGAAAGAGGGGCTTTTTGTCAAACCAGGGGAGATGGCTTTATTTCATAATTATAAAATGGTTGGGAAATTAGACGCAAAAGTGGGCCGAGGAGCGTTCTGGCTTCGCAACCTGATAAAAGGTGCCGAAGTAACTATAAAAGCCCCGGAAGATCAACAGTTAATCAGTTTATTAGTCATGGACGCACATACAAAGATCCGCCCATCTAAAAAAGATCCGTTCACTTTTAATGTGGATATAAAAGCGGAAGGGAATATTTCTGAATCTCAATCCAAAATGAGTTTAACAAATGAAAAACAAATGGTGCAACTTGAGCATGTAGCTGAAAAGCAAATCCGGAATAGAATTAAAGCCACTTTAAAGGCTTCTCAAGAGGTTAAAGCGGATGTTTTCCAATTCAGTGAATACTTATCCTGGCACAAACCAAAAATATGGAAAATGGTTAAAAAAGATTGGCCTGAATCTTATCATGAAAAAGTAAAAATCAATGTTCAGGTTAATTTGCATATTAAACGACTTGGTGCTGAAAACAATTCATTCTGGGAAAAGGAAAAAAGTTTATGATTTTAATTATTTTCGGATTTCTCATTATCTTTGGATATGAGTGGACGTATTTAAAAAGTAAAAACCGGAAAAAAAGAACCTATTGGATTGTCCTTTGTACCCTAGGTGCTTCCTGTATTTATTGCATTTCTACTGTATTATTCGAGCATATGCCCAGTCCAAGTGATATGATTCAGTTCCTTTTTGAACCGATTCAACAGAAAATTTTTGGTTAGGTGGACTCCTTTGAAGACAGATCAGATCACTCAAAATCAATTAATGCTTTTTTTCATTCTTTTTTATTACTCCACATTGGTTGGATTTGCAGCGAGTCACCTGATTTACCTATCTCAATACGATTCAGTGCTTGTGATTTGTATAAGCGGTTTAGCAGGAATTATTCTAGCCTATTTTGTCATAAAACTTGCGAACCGAAGACCAAACGAATTTTTCGTTCACTATGGTAGTAAGATACTTCCCAAATGGATTCATATTCCAATTATGGTGTTTTTCTTCGTCTCCTTCCTGCAAATTAGTGGAATCATACTAAGAGAATATGAAGATTTCATCGTGCAGACCTATCTCCCAAGAACACCTAATTGGGCGGTTGGCTGCATGTTTGGAATGGTTGTTGCGGTCACAGCACGTTTAGGGTTTGAAAATTTATTCCGGATTGCCCAAGGGCTATTTTATCTTGTGATTCTAGGGAATATTGGAAATGCGATTTTTATTGGTAAGGAATTACAATGGGACCGCTGGATCGCTTTTGTTACGAACCATAGCGGACAAGGAATCTTTAACGGCAGCTTCCAGACAGCTCCATCTTTTGGAGAAGTGGTTATTTTACTCTTTATATTTCCATATTTAACTCAAAAGCATAAAACCCTAAAGTCAATCATTTGGGCAACTTTTTTTGCTGCTATATTTATTGGACAAAATATTATTTGGCTATTATTACTTTTTGGTCCGAATTTAACCAGTCATCTTACCTATCCGATGTTAGAGATGATTCGCTACATTCGAATTGCGGATTTCATTCAAAACTTGGATCATTTATTAATTTCGATTTGGGCAACAATGGTTTTTTTAAAAGTGACCGTTTTTTTTACTATTTCAGTTCAAATTCTCGCCCATCTATTTTGTTTAAAAGATCACCGCCCTTTGACGTATTCGTTAGCAGCAGTTATGGTCGCATTATCTATAAACACGGCAAGCGGAACTGCAGAACTAACTAGCTTTTTATATAACGAATGGCCTATTTTTTTATACTTTTTAGAGTTCATACCTTTCCTATATTTATTGGTGGACACAATAAAACAGTCCAATAAGAAAAACAATAATAGAAAACAAATGGAAGATTTAAAAGTGGAATGAAATCGGCATTTTTTGGGTGGCGGTCATGACTCATTTCTTAAAGAAATTTTTTACGTAAGTTGAAACGTCTTTAAATATGGGTTCATATAGTTTATATGTTTTAACTGCCTCATCAACGGTTTCCATGAGCAATATAATATCTATTTGGTTAAGAAGATGTTCGATTTGGCTGTACTGGTTGTGATCCTGTAGGTGGGTATGGGAACCGTTTGCACCAAACAACCAAGGATCCCTTTGTGGTGCATGGGAAGGTTCATGGTGGTCTGGGAATTCTTCTGTTTGAATTGGATTATCTTCTTCGCGGGCTCTTCGTTTCTTCCCGAACATTAGATTTGTAAAGGGATCGCCATCATCCTGTGGAGGCTTGTGTTCTTTCTCAAACTCCATAATGCTTTTATCTTCCTTTCATACCGTTTTCTTCTACAATAAAATATGAATTGTTTTTAATCGTGGTGTGGACAAAAATCTAAGCCCATCGCTTGTAGGTATATTACTGGTTGAAAAAACATGGTAAAAATTGTTCGAATCTTCTGTGTTGCCTATACTAATATTAGTATTAAATTCAAGGGGGGAGACCTGATTGGCAACAAAAGTAGGAGACATCATTACGTTTGAACGGACATTCAAACAAGAAGATGTTGAAATGTTTACAAAAGTATCTATGGATGAAGGGAATCATCATATTACTCCTGATGAACAGGGGAGACTTGTAGTACAAGGCTTGTTAACTGCTACATTACCAACAAAGGTTGGCGGAGATTACAATGTGCTCGCACGTACGATGAATTTTGAGTTTTTAAGACCAGTTTTTACGGGAGATACGATAATTTGTGAAGTAACAATTGAGCAGTTTGAAAAGCAAGAGAATAATAGAACTGCCATTATGGCAACTTTCTTATGCACAAATCAGAATGAGAAACAAGTGTTGAAGGGAAACTTTGCGGGCGTGATATTATGAGATTAATATTTCTTTGACTTTACGGCTTTAGCCTATTGGAATCCAGATAACAACAATATTTACGAAACACCAAAAAAAAGACGTATCGAACAATAGCTAGTTCGTACGTCTTTTTTGCGTTTAAATTTGTTTTTGAAGCTTAAAGTTACTCGTTAAGAAAATTATGCTGGTTTGCCAGTAGATTCAATCTGAGCTTTTCTTTTTTCTACTAAATCAACAGTTAGTTGAAGTGTTTCATTGTTGATTTTCGGCAGGTGTACTCGTTTAATCGGAGGAATTCCGTTTATATTGAAAAAAGTAGTGGTAAGGAGTGGGAATAGGAGGAGATTTTCCGTTAAAATAACCTGAAAAGCCATAAAATCATAGAAATGTATACTCTAACAGGAAAAAATCCGCTTATTTGAAAGGAAAAATGTGAATTTCCTGATTTAGCAGGAATCTTTCCGCCTATTTTCAATGCGATAAAATCAACATCCACCTTTAACAAGGACATTATTTTATAAAATAATTCTATGAAAAATTGGGCTATAAAAAAATAGGTGTGCAAAAAGTAAACGCATATTTAACTGTTATTTATTATGAAAAACTTTTTTAAACTTTTTAAGAATATCATAAAAGAGAAAAGGATTGAGCCCGTATAATACAGAATTCAATCCTTTTTTAACTATATTAATCAATCTGCTATTAGGAAACGACTACCGTGGCTTTGAAAGGAGTATCTTCGCTGGAGGTACCAAGGTATACCGTGTATTCACCGGGCTTCACTACAAAGTCATGTTCACAGTAGTCCCACACACTCATCGGATGATTCGTCGTGGACGGATCAATTGTAATGCTAACCTCCTGTGACTGCTCCGGCTCTAGAAAGACCTTCTGGAACCCGACCAGGCGCTTAGGCGGCTGCCCTGTGACGGGAATGCCCAAATAAACCTGGACGACCTCGGCACCTGCGACCTTCCCTGTATTGGTTACGGTTACCTTCACTGTGATTGGTGCTTTGCCATCCGAATGGGTTGGGGTTACCGAGAATCCGGAAAGTTCAAATGATGTGTAGGACAAGCCAAAGCCGAACGGAAATAGTGGCTTGATACCCTGAGCCTGGAACCAGCGGTACCCCATGTTGAGCCCCTCGGAGTAACGAATAACCGGGAAGCCATTGCCTTCGTCGGTGCCGGGATAGCGTTCAGGGTGGCCGGTGTATAAAAGATCATCCTCGGACGCTGCGTAGGTAGTAGGAACCTTGCCAGATGGATTAACAACGCCGAAAAGCAGGTCGGCGACGACATGTCCATCCTCAGTACCTTGATTCCATGCTTCCAGAATCGCCGGAGCTTTGTTGATCCATGGCATCATCACGGGGCTGCTGTCTTTCATGACCAGAACTGTTTGCGGGTTGACTTCCAGAAGTTCGTCAAGCATGCGATTCTGATCGTTTAGCATGTTTGGACTTGGCAAATCGGCACCCTCGGATGCAACTAAGCCAGCCATCAGGATAACCAGGTCGGCTTCTTTGGCGGCAGACTTCGCCTCTTCCAGGTTCGACAGGTCTTTGGCGACGGTCACCTTGCTGACCTTCGCTTCCGAACCAAGGCCGTGCAAGACTTCCTGCATTCCCTCTACCGGTGGAACTGTGTAAAGCGGGTCAACCTTGGACGAGCCGCCGCCGCCATTACAGGCATCGTCGACAAACTCGGATTGGCCGATGATCACGATGGTGCTGTAAGCTTTCGGGTCAAGCGGCAGCATTCCGCCTTCGTTTTTCAGAAGAACGGCTGTCTGGGAGCCGATTTTCCGGGAGATAGCGCCATGGCCTTTTGCGTCGATTTCGCCTGGGTTGTAAGGACGATCGAACTGGCCGAAACGGAACATCTGGGTAAAGCGGCGAACCAACGCCCGGTCGACGGTCTGAATCTCGAGACTCGTGTCCTCGAGCGCATTCTTTACGTTAGTCTCGTTACACCACTTGGCATCTGGCATTTCATGGTCCATGCCTGCGGTCAGCGACGCGGCAGTGGAGCGGCAGGACCAGAAATCGGACTGCACGTAGCCCTGGAAACCCCACTCATCCCGGAGAATGTCATTGAGTAAGTAGCGGTTCTCGGTGGCGTAAGTGCCACGAACCCGGTTGTATGCGCTCATGATCGCTGCAAGGTCCGCGTCTTTAACCAGCATTTCAAATGGCAGCAGGTAGAGCTCGCGGAGCACGTGCTCATCCACTTCGACACTGGCACGGAAGCGCTCATACTCCTGATCGTTGACTACATAATGCTTGCCCATGGCAATAACGTTGTGCGCCTGAATCGCCTTGGCTACCTGAACACCCATCACTCCTGACAGGTATGGATCTTCAGAGAAGTACTCGAAGTTGCGGCCGGCAATCGGGGTTCGGTGCAGACAAACACCTGGTCCTTCGAGCACGTGCTGGCCCAGCGTCGCGGTCTCTGAACCGATGATGTCCCCGTACTCACGGGCAAGCTCAGGATCAAAACCGGCAGCCAGACCAATGGTCATCGGTAATGCAGTAGCGGGCGGGCTCGGGTGTCCGTCACCCATGCCCACACCCACTGGACCGTTGGTAATCCGAAAGCGAGGGATACCTAACTCTTCGATACCCTTTACATGGCGCTGCACTTGTATCTGGGCCATGAGCTTGTCATATTCCTCAGGGCTCATCGCATTCATATCTTCCATTGATGGTAAGGCGTAGATGTTAATCGTCTCCATTGCTCCGTGAAGCTGGGCAATCTTCTGCTCCAAGGTCATGGCTGCTACGAGCTTCTCGGCACGTTCCCTAGGTGAAAGCGACTGATCCATCCACGGAAACGGACCATTGCCGTAAGAGCTGTGTACCGCCGCATCAAGTTTGGGCTCAAGAGTATGCTCATTATTCATGATAGAACTCTCCTTAAACAATATTTTTGATGCATGGGGACGGTTCTTATGCATCATCTTTTTCTAGTTCTTAAAGAGAAGTGCTTTTGTGGGAACCAGTATGAAACAAAAGGGCCGTCCGAGATCACTGAAATAAACCCTAAACAAGGTTCGGACACTTCCGACCCTTTTCCGGCGATTTTGTCCGAAGGCTGCACAGGTTCGGATACTTCCGAACTTGTTTCTAGCGATTTTGTCCAAAGGCTGCACAGGTTCGGACACTTCCGACCCTTTTCAAGCGTTTTTTGTCCAAAGGTTACATAGATTCGGACCCTTCCGACTCTTTTCAAGCGGTTATTGTCCGAAGGTTACATAGGTTCGGACGGCTTCCGACTCTTTTCAAGCGATTTTGTCCAAAGGTTACATAGGTTCGGCCGCTTCCGTCTCTTTAAGAAGCCACGGTAGAGAGAGTTTCGCAGTGATCTTGAACTGTCCCCATGAACCTACATAAACCTCGCACGTCTCCATAATCTTTACCATTTTCCAATTGATATATGTATTAGGCAAAACGACAACTGTTGGACTTTTTACACACCATTCCATCACTTAATACTCATTATTTACCCTGTACTGAAAAGTAAATTAAAAAATCAATACATCTGAAAAGAAGGGTTCCTCTAATGATGAGATTGGAATGGCAGAAGGGCTTTAAATTACATCTAATACTGGAATCTTTGAATTCTTTGGGATTAAGCCAGTAGGCCCATTTGCTATTTGGACGTGTTGGTTCACTCAATGAGGAAGCATATAAAGGGATGTTAAAAGAAGTTGAAGGAAAAGATTGTTTATTTATTTTCGCAGCACGCTTTAGCTTTAGTTAAATAAATATTTTGGCTCCCAAATAGGGAGCCGTCCTATTATCTTAAAAGAAGAAATTTATGAATCGTTACTTATTCTTTATTTCATTGTAAAGTGCAACAATAACATCAATGTTATTATCAATAAAATTTAGTCGCTCTCTTGAAACCTGTGACCACTCGCTAGATAGATGGCTTGCCGATAAAATATGTCTGATGCTAAATGTATAGGTGTGATGCAATTCTGAAATCAGAAAGCTGATGCCTGCATGTTGGTCCTTACTCACAATGCTTTCTACATCCTTCTTTAACCAATCTGGAGCTACCTCAACAGATTTCTTTAAAAGTAGTTCATACTCTTCATTAAACATGATTTTTCTCCTTAATATAAGTTTTCATCATGCTTTTTATCATACAATATCTAGACTCATATTGCTAATGGCGTGGTCAATTGGGATTATGGTTTGGTTCCTTTCATTACGGGCACCGGATATGTAAAGTATTTTGTTAATGTGGATAGATACCCTATGAAAAGAAAACTATTTTAGGTTGCTTTTTTTGCTGACCTTTAAGGCTAAAATGATGCATGAGAACCGTCCCCATGCCTCATCTTAAGAATAATAAATTTGTACGAGGTTTATTGGAGGAAATATCTTATGAAAAAAATACTATCAGTTTTCTTAACAATAGGATTATTAACTGGTTGTGGTAAGTCAGCAACAGAAGAGGAGAGCTCAGAGCAACCAAAGAAAGAAAAAGTAGAAATGAAAAATGAAAAGATAAACGTGGTTAAAGAGGAAAAACCAGGAGAACCAGTAGAACAAAATAAACAAACACCTAATAATAATCAAACTAAACAACCAGAGCAAGAAGAAAATAAGAAAATTGAACAAACACCACGAACTCAAAAACCTAAAAATCAACCTGTAGAACAGCCAAAACTACAAGTAGAACAAACTCGACAAACAGAACAAAAACCGAATGTAGAACAGCCGCAGCCACAGGTAATAGAACAACATCCCGCACAACCTGCTCCAATTGAAAAGCCAGTAGAACATGAGCCGGTAGTTCCTCAAAAGACCCAACAACAACTATTTAAAGAATATGTAGATAGTGGTCATTGGACATTAACAACTAATACAGACTATCTCAATAGTCATAAACTTTATGTATACGGTGTAGAAAGCGCCGAAGAAAACTTCGTAGGTAACATGTAAAAAGGTATATCGAGCAAAACATTGCAGACAAACCAGTGACAGTAACAATCTATCAGGTAGGAAACGGAATAAAAACCTATAAATTCTCTTGGTGATGCATGGGGACGGTTCTCGTGCATCATCTTGTACTAGTTCTTATAGAGGATTGCTCCTGTCCAAACCAAAATGAAACATTACAATAGAACAGTCCCCATAAAAGCTTCAAAAACCTGGCATGTCCCCATAAAAGCTTCAAAAACCTGGCATGTCGCCATAGTTTTACCATTTTCTAATTGATTTATGTATTATTTTGAGAATTTCAATACACTTGAATTACTACTTAATTCTTTGTTTCATTGTAAAGTGCAACAATAATATCAATGTTATTATCAATAAAATTCAGTCACTCTCTTGAAACCTGTGACCACTCACTAGATAAATGGCTTGCCGATAAAATATGTCTGATGCTAAATGTATAGGTGTGATGCAATTCTGAAATGAGATAGCTGATGCCTGCATGAGGGTCCTTACTCACAATGCTTTCGACATCCTTCTTTAACCAATCGGGAGCTACCTCAACAGATTTCTTTAAAAGCAATTCATACTCTTCATTAAGCATGACTTTTCTCCTTATATAAGTTTTCATCATGCTTTTTATCATAAAATATCTAGTGTCATATTGCTAATGCGTTGATACCCTATGAAAAGACAACTATTTTAGGTTGTCTTTTTTGGCTGACCTTTAATGCTAAAATGATGCATGAGAACCGTCCCCATGCCTCTGAGAACCGTCCCCATGCCTCACCCATCCTCATCTAGGAAAAGTTTGTTGGAATTAAATTATTTTCTAATGGAAATCATAACGATAAAGCGGGAGGGAATTAATGATGACCACGGATAAAGATTTAAATCCAATGAATGTAATGAAACCACTAAATTTAAATCCCAAAATATTAGGTGAGACAAAACCATTTACTACTTTTGAAGTTGGTAAACTTTGGGCTACCTATATGGGTAACAGCATGTCCATTCAAATCTTAAGTTATTTCCATCAACATTGTGACGATGAAGATATTAGGGTGCTATTGGAAAATGGTTTAGCTTTATCAAAGGATTTCATGCAGAGGATAGAAGGATTTTTTAATAACGAAAATTTTCCGATCCCAAATGGATTTACTAAAGATGATGTAAATCTTGGTGCCCCCCGTTTATACGCAGATGAATTTTATGTTCACTATTTAAAATATGCTGCTAAGGCAGGTTTGAGCCTTTATGCAGTTGCAGTTCCATTAGTAATGAGGGAGGATATAAGGGAGTTTTTTGTTTATTGTAATCAATGTACTACCGTCCTATTAGGGCAAGTTAATGATGTTTTAATGGGAAAAAAGTTCATTGCAGAACCTCCCATCATTCCTACACCGGTTGGTATAGAAAAAATTGATAAACAAAGTTACTTAAATGGCTTTATTGGTGATGTCCGACCATTACAGGCATTAGAAATCATCCATCTTTGGGATAACATTGAGAATAACACAACAAGTTTGGCATTATTATTGGGATTTCATCAAATAGTTCAAGATGAAAAGATAAAGGCTTTATTTAAACGAGGTTTAACCATGACTGATAAAGCGGTAAAGCAATATCAGGAAAAACTTCACGTTGAACACTTACCATCACCTGCGTACCTAAATCATTTGGTAACATCATCTACATATCCGCCGTTTTCTGATAAAATCATGCTATTTCATAAAGTTGACATGTTTGCGATGAAGATCAGGTCATTCGGAAACTCACTAGCGGTAACGGCAAGAAGAGATATAGATGTGTTGTATGCAAGAACGCTAATAAACATAGGCTTATTTGTTGACGACGGTATGAATATCTTAATTGATAAAAGTTGGTTGGAATCACCTCCAACAGCGTATGATAGGGTTTAAGATGCACGGGGACGGTTCTCGTGCATCATTAAATTTGGATTCAGTAGTACTGAAGTTCAATATTGGTTACACTCCATCAGAACTGTTCCTCCAGCTTATTGTCTTCATTAATTTTTTCCACAATCTGCTGAATGTAATAGGAGGGAACGGCTGCACCAATGATTTCTTTAGTGTCAATTTCCGGGTTTTGCAATGTCGCAAAAATGACTCCGATAACTTTGCCATCCTGATTAATTACTGGACTGCCGCTATTTCCTTTATAGATCGGTGCCTCAATCATCATAACGGGAATATCCAATCCGTTCACGAGAACCGGGCTAATGAAGGTTCCTTCATTGGCAATCTGTGTAAAAGCTAACGGGTTGCCGATAAAAAGTATTTTCTGGCCTGCCCATTTCTCCCAGTCTTTTTCAGCGGCAACCGGCAGGAGGGGCAGTTTTTTTGCCTTCTCAATGTCAACAATGGCAAGGTCCCATTCCGGCCGTTTGGCAATGACCTTACCCGCAAAGGAATCACCGTTGCTAAAATGAACATTTACTCGATTTGATTTTTCAACAACATGTTCATTTGTTACAATTAAACCATTTTGAGCGATATTAAAGCCTGTTCCTTTAACACCATCCCATTCCAAGGTGACGACTGCTTTTTTGTATTCTTTCACTTCCTGTTTCTTCGAAAGCTGATTGGACACCTTGACAAAACGAATGGCAGGCAGATTAAAGACATCAAACCACATCCCTAATCCGCTGATTAACATGGCAAACACCAATAGTAAACTTACGATTTTAGCAGCAATTTTTCTTCGCTTTTTCCGCTTTGCTTTATCCTTTTCCCATTCCATTGCCTCTTCTTCTTCTGTTAAAAAAGCTTCCCAATCCGGCTGTTCTTCATGAAAATCCTGATTTTCCTTGTCCATGTGGATCCTCCATAAAAAGGTTCGGTATATTCCTATTATAGCGGTTTGCCTATGAAAAATGGCATTAAGAATGGTTTCACGTTACAATAGATTGGAATGAAAGAACGAGGAGAATGAACATGAATAGGAAAGAGATCGAAGACGCAAAAGTCGAATTAAACCGTGTAAAGGAACAAAATCAGGAGTTATTCCAAGCCATTGTTGAACCCGGGTTACATAGCAAAGTTCAGGAATTTTTAGATAGCTTTGAGAATTATTTTCGTGAAAGGGGCTTTGTGATTCGAAAAAGGAACGATAAGGTTAGAGTTTCTTTCGATGATCTTCATCTAAAAGCTTTTTCGGACGGTGGTCGGGATATATTTATCATGAGAGGAAAAGAGCAGATTGCCTCTGTAACCGTTAAATTTATTGGCGAAGGTAAGAAGGGTATTCAGAGCCAAATGGATGATTCGTTGGACCAGCTGGAAAAAGAATTGGAAAAAGAAAAATCATTTACAAATAACCTGAGAAATCCCGTATTTTATTACACCGGAAGGGATTTTGGCTATAAATACGAAACTCCATTATCCGTTCTTGATAGCATTTTTGGGATATGATTAGCTGAAACCTTGAAATAAGAGAACAAGATAGAGATGAATGTAAAAGGACAATAGTCGTATGAAACTGTTGTCCTTTCACTGACGGTTCCTTATTAATGTGAAATCACTCTTTTAAAAAGCACCCTAAACTTCTCTCTATCTTCAGATGTAAAAGGTTTTGGTCCCTTTGTACGCTTTCCACTTTTTCGAGCCATTGCACTTAAATAACGTGCTTGAAGTAATTGGTCAATATTTTCATTTGTATAGCTATACCCGGTATGGTGAAGGACCGTACACCCTTTTGCTAAACCGAGTGAAGCAAGACCATAATCTTGCGTAATAATGATATCTCCTTTTTCTGCTAACTTCATAATCCGATAATCCGCAGCATCTGCTCCAGAATCAACATAAATTGTTTCCACTCCTGCTGGTTTTTCCGCATTAGAAAAATGTGAAAAGCTCGTAACAAGGATCACAGGAATATCAGCCTTCGTACCTTCAGAGATAATAATATCTTTTACCGGACAAGCATCTGCATCAACATATATTTTCATCTTATCCTCCAGAGTTTTGTTCCACTTGTATCATAATTTTGGTCACATAATGTTCCTTATCATTCATTACAACTGTATCATAAATATATTCTTCAAAAACATACTCTCCTAAGGCTAAATGTAAACGCTCCATTTCTGAAAAAAGCCGCTTATAGGTTTTATGTAATGTTTTCTCATCCCCAATATGATACCCAATAAGAAAATTACCTTTCACAGCCTGGAAATAGGGATATCCAACCTTTGGATGGGGCTGCTCAATATATAAAAAGCTATAATTAGAGAATTCTCCCTTCATTACATGCTCCCGTTTTGTTATACCGCCTATTGGATATCCTGAATCAAGTTGGGATATGTTCAATTCATTAATAAAATCCGAAATAACCTCTACAAATTCTTCATCCGTTATATTTTCAATGTTTTTACTTAGATAAAGTGTTGCTTCTGGTAATTGTTTAAGCGTCATTTGTTGAAAATCAAGGTGCGACGCTTCTTCCATTAATGCTATTTTAGCATCGATCATTTTTTCCTTCATTTCAATCTCCTGACGCTTTTTTACAATCTCTTGTTTTTGTTGATACATTAACGATAAAAAACTTTCAGGCGACTTATTATTCATGTATTGTTGAATATCATTTAGCGACATACCAAGATCCTTTAATAAATCAATAACAAAAAATAGCTCTATTTGGTGAATGGAGTAAAAACGATAGCCTTTTTCATTTTTCCATAGGGGAGACAACAGTCCAATTTGATCATAATAAAAGAGTGTCTGTTTGTTTACTTTACAAAGCTTCGCAAATTCCCCAGTAGTTAAATACTTGCCATTTTTTTTATCCATTTTTTACAGCACCGCCCTTGACTATATAGTAACTATATACACTAGGATGGGAATTGTAAACAAATGATGGTAAACAAAATGAAGTGGTTTGCTGTAGTTAGTTTTGTTAAGGAGAATGTAAAAGTGAAGAATAATAAGGTCACCTTGGGATTATTATTAATGAATTTATTCATCGCCTTTTTGGGAATTGGTCTTGTCATTCCAGTTTTACCGACATTGATGAATGAATTAGACATAACTGGAACAACAGTTGGTTATTTAACAGCGTCGTTTGCTATTGCTCAATTGATTGTTTCGCCATTTGCAGGGAAAGCGGCAGACATTTGGGGTCGGAAAATTATGATTGTAATTGGCTTATTTATTTTTGGCATCTCAGAATTTTTATTTGGGATCGGCAAAGACATTCAAATGCTAATGATTTCTCGTCTTTTAGGCGGAATTAGTGCTGCGTTCATCATGCCAGCTGTGACAGCTTTTATTGCTGATATTACAAATTTGGATACTCGTCCGAAGGCATTAGGCTATATGTCTGCCGCGATTAGTACAGGATTTATTATTGGGCCAGGTATTGGTGGATTTTTAGCGGAATTTGGAACACGTATGCCATTCTTCTTTGCAGGAGCACTGGGAACTATTGCAGCTACACTTTCTATCCTTTTATTATCTGAACCTAATCGTAATGAAGATAATCATAAACAAGTCAGAGATGGTAAGGTTGGTTTCAAACGTATAATGGACCTAAAATTATTCCTTGCGTTTCTGTTAATTTTTATTGCCTCATTTGGTTTAGCGGCTTTTGAATCGTTCTTTAGTCTATTTGTGGACCACAAATTTCAGTTTAAACCATCCGATATTGCAATAGTCATCACGGGTGGCGCTGTCCTTGGTGCAGTTTCACAAGTCGTCTTATTTGATAGGCTGACACGAATCTGGGGTGAAATTAAACTGATTCAATATAGCCTCATTTTATCAGCCATACTTGTCTTTTTAATGACGGTTGTTCATTCCTATTTCTCTATTTTACTTGTTACATTTCTTGTTTTTGTTGGATTCGATATATTCCGTCCGGCAGTTACCTCATATCTTTCAAATATCGCCGGGAACGAACAAGGTTTTGTTGGTGGAATGAACTCTATGTTTACAAGTTTAGCGAACATAAGTGGACCCATTCTAGGGGGGATGTTATTTGATATCGATATCAACTACCCATACTATTTTGCGACGTTGATATTATCGTTGGGAATAGTTCTTACATTATTTTGGAAGAAGCAAGCTGATAATTCTTCAAAAGAAGTGAAGGCTAGGGTAGCTAATTAATCAAATTGAAAGGAACTTTATAAGGAAATTATTTTGTTTTCGGTTGTGGCTATATAGAAGTGAGGCATTAATCATGATAAAAATTGTGGCTGGGTAGGGGCGAATGATATAATAAAGGTGTACAGCTGCATAGCGGGGTGAGCAGTGGCCGTGAACTTTCTTTTGTGGAAGGTGGTGGTATTAACCGACTTCCTCTGAAGGGGGGTGAGGCCGCTGATGGTTACTTTTGTTGAAGCAATGACTCTGATGTTTGGATTTGGAATGTTTATTCTAACATTTATCTCAGTGTTAATCGCTCTCTTCAAAAAGAAGTAACCTTCCCCCCGCACCTGCCAGTGTAAAAGGGTAATGGTTACTTCTTTGCTCATAATATAGCTTGGCGGTCACTGCACTTCATGCAGTGTGGCTGTATATTAGGGATGCTAGTTGGCGCTAGTATCCCTTTTTTTATGCTATGCTGTATACCTTTATTATATGCAACAAATTGGTATTTTACAAATAAAAAAGAGTATCTGTGGGAGTTCCCGGATTGGAATAGGCAAAGCCTCTATGCTAATTCCGTATCCAGAATCAATAGGGTCCTCACTTATCTTTTGGGGGATTAGGTTAAGCAACCGAGCTGATAAATAGACGGAAAAATTCCGCTAAATTAGTAATTTATATTAAAAAAGGCTGAAATAGACGGAGAGATTCCACCTATTGACCCGAAAAATTCAAAAATGGGGGATTTTGCTGTGCATAAACGGAAAAACTTCCCTTATTTCCCTCGAAACAAGCTTCATTCTGGATTTAACCGGAAATTCTCCGCTTAAGGTTGCTCACTCAACATTTTTTAGACTATCGACGATTTTTACGGCTTCCTTAATGGGACCTTTATAAAAAAATTTATAAACAAATCCATCACCTGAATCCCAAGCAATGTTTGTATATGCATCAAGCCTCGTGCCAATAACGGAAATATAGCCTTCATGAATGCCTTTGTTTTTTAGCCAATTGACTTTCTTCATCGCTTCAAACAAGTCATCTGCCTGCTGATACGGCTCATCTCCATTATCCCCATCAAAATGCATAGCCCACGGTCCGCGCTTTGCGTAAATGACCGATCTAATCCACGGCTGTATCCATAATTTAGCACCGTCCTTCTTTTTGTAAAAGACTAAACCACTCAGTCGTTCGCCAGGTATCATAGTTCCAACGTTTCCAGATAGGTCGCCGATTCGATTTGACTCAGGTGAATGATATAATACGGGATCATTTGCTCGATAAGGTTTAGCCGTGGATACAAAATAAATCGTGTACCCATTTTCATAAGCTTTAACAATAACAGAAGTATGTTTTTTTGCCTTTTGACCCTTCCAATAGGTAGGCAATAAAACTGGGACATTAGTATGTTCTGCGAGCCCACTTACGATTGGTCGTAAAAATGGTACGACTTTTGGCGGCTTCTCCAATGCGGTAAGAAACATGATACAAATAAGAGATAGTAGCGTAAGCTTTTTCAATAAAAAACCCTCTTTGTACACATTTTTTATCATTATTCGCATTATGAGAATGATTTATTTATAGTAATATTTAAAGCTTATTTCATTGCCAGTCGTGTATGGTTGTATTTTCTTAATGATAAGTGATTGATTGCCTATTTCTTTGAGGAAAGGGGCATTCCCTTTATTTTTCCATAAAAAAGGCTTTCCGCTCAGTGGTAATCCAATTGTCCAGATCGTCTTGGCTGCGTCGGACAAGTCGGTTTACTAGCACATCGTGCCACACATAATCCTCTAATAAATAAATATGGACAGGGTCATTTGTATAAAAAGCAACACTACGCTCCTCAATGGATGGTCCATAAATCATCTCGGTAGAATCAATGGATAAAATAAACCAACGCTCTGTAGAAGGGGTTTCAGTAAAAGTTGTAATGCGATGGCTTTCTAGATTTTTAATAGGATTTTCAACATGTAATGTAATACCATGTAGCTTGACTTGATCAGCCGCCGCCGCAGCCAGTTCTTCTTTCAACACCTCATACATATCGTCCCACATCGAAATAACAATACGACTTTTTGCTTTTTTAATTAATGACTGACAATAGCTTATGATTGTTTTATAGTCCTTTAAAGAAATAACTCGATTGTCCATTTTTTTCGCTGAAGTTTCTAACTTTCTTAATGAATCACTTATTTCTGTATAAGTCGCTTGCCACTCTGATTGAGCTTTCTGCAAAAAAATTTCAACGGGCAAAGGGGAATAACGAGTGGTATCATTAATTACTTCCTTTAAGACAATCCCTTTTTCAACAAGATTACTTAACACTTCATAAATTCGTGCTCTTGGAACACCTGACTCTTTACTGACTTGGTAGGCTGTGACAGGGCCTTGTTTTACAAGGGATAAATAAGATTTAGCTTCGTATTCGTTAAAACCTAATTTTTTGAGCCGTTGCACGATGTCGTCCACTTTTTCTGTCCTCCAATTTTCATTCCTATATTTCAAATTTACAATACCTATTTACAATAAGCAATTGATTAGTTACTATTTTAGTAGTGACTATTAGGAAGGTTGAATGAAATGCATCTTGACTTAGACCCAACGTTATTAATGATTTTGATTCTTTTCGGATTTTTGGCATCATTTATTGATTCCGTTGTAGGGGGCGGCGGCCTGATTGCACTACCTGCATTATTATTTACAGGGCTGAATCCGGCAGGAGCAGTAGCGACCAATAAACTAGCATCAACGATCGGTTCTTTAACGAGTACCTTTATGTTTTATCGTTCTGGTAAACTTGATATTAAGTCAGTTTATAAATTATTTCCGCTCACTTTTATTGGTTCGATGCTTGGTGCGTGGACTGTACATTTGATAAATCCTGAAGTGCTTAAGCCATTGATGCTGGTCATGCTTGCCGCTGTTGCTATTTATACGATTTTTAAGAAAGATTGGGGGAGCATTTCAAGTCCAAAGAAACTGTCCATCCAACATTTTATTATTTTTACGATTGCTATTTTTTCGATTGGTTTCTATGATGGATTCCTTGGCCCTGGGACAGGCTCATTTTTAATTTTTTCTTTTTTATTGGTTGGTTTTGATTTTTTAAAAGCTGCGGGGAACGCAAAGTTTTTAAACTTTGGCAGTAATATTGCCGCGTTGTTCATGTTCATGTTTCTAGGACAAGTAAATTACACGTATGGATTAATCATGGGAGCGGCACAGCTTGCTGGTGCCATTTGCGGCTCAAAATTTGCAATCAAAAAAGGAAGCGGCTATGTTCGTGCATTGTTTATTGCCGTTACCTGCTTATTGCTAGCAAAAAATATTTATGATTATCTTCATTAACTTCAAAAATACTATACTACTTAAAAAGGTACAGTATTTTTGGGCATCTTTTGTTTTTAAAAGTGTATGGAGTACTGACTTCATGCACTTTTTTTATTTTATGGCGTTATTAAAGTATTCTGGAATTTGACCTGGACTTATATGCTACCTTTTGGAGACTATTCTTTTGGGAACCATACTGGATGGTTGGTGGGTTATTTTATTTTTTTTCTGTCAAAAGAATTTAAATCGGTTCAATAATATGGCCCTAAAGTGGCAGAATGAAGCTTAATAGATATAGTTAACCGTTAAATTCACTACTTCCACCACTGGAGTTTAGTGAAAGAAGAATAAAATTAATCTCGAGAATTTAAAGGGAATTATAGAGTTTTATAGAAAATATTTAGAAAAACCCCATACTTATTATAATCTACGAGGTGTATGAAGATGGAATTACAGACAGAAAGACTAAAAATCGTTCCTTGCACAGATGATTTATTATCAACGATTTCACCAGAAGAATACAAAATAGGCACTCATATAAGGATGTTTTTGGAGAAACTTAGAGAGGATTCTACTCAATTAGGTTGGGGTGTTTGGCTAGTTATCAATAAAGAAAACAATACAATTATTGGTGATATTGGATTTAAAGGTAAACCTAATTCAGAGAATACAGTTGAAGTTGGATATGGAATGATCCCTTCAGCACAAAACAAAGGCTATGCGACTGAAGCCGTAAAAGAAATTATTAACTGGGCGTTTACAAATGATCATGTAGATAAAGTAGTTGCTGAGTGCCTACATGATAATATTCCATCCATTAAGGTGTTAGAAAAGTTAAAGATGAATAAAATTGAAACAGTGAATGATATGTTAAAATGGGAATTAAAAAAAAGGTGAGATGAGCTCATTGAATTACGCTATAATTAATTTTTAAAGGGGGTGCGTACAGATGGAGAATCACGTTAGATTGTCTGGTACTTCTTCCACTCATGCAAAGCCTATTATTAGAAAGGCGATACTTTGCATGGGGCGAAACATTTAATTTTATCGCTTAACAAGCTTTTCTAATATTTTGGCTTTGCACCTTATTTTAATCAAAATCAAATAAGGGGCGAGCAAAATTGAAGTATATGAATGCAAGCAAAGTTTTACCCGAAAAGCTAATTGTGGAAATCCAAAAGTATATTCAGGGAGAAACCCTTTATATCCCTAAACAGGAAACGGAGTATCGGAAATGGGGAACTTCAAGTGGCGGAAGACGGCTGCTTGACCGTCGAAATACTGCCATTAGAAATTCTTTTATAAGTGGCACCAGCATCCAGCAACTGGCTGAGGAGTATTATCTTTCACCTGAAACGATTAAGAAAATTGTTTATTCACATAAAAAGTAGGAGAGCAGCACTGGTGAAAATCCTTCATCAGTGCTGTTTTTATGTAAAAAACGTTTCTAAGTCATTTTATCCATTTTTGAAGTTCCATTTATTTTTTATAATAAGTGTAAAGAGACTTCAGCAAAATGAATGGAGATACAAGAGATGACCGAAAAATTTATTAAAAATGAACAATTAAATTATATAAAAAAACAGATTGCTATCATTAAGGACAGTACCAAAAAGAACGTACCCCAAAACGTTTTGGCTGCTGTGATTGACCTAGCCAATGCCAAAATTTCCGACCTATTTCCAAATGCATCATTGGAACAACAAGAAATGTTGGATCTTTCGAGATTGAAAACAGATAAAGAGTATGAACAATATATTCAGCATCTTTCGGACTATTTGCTGCACTTTCCAAAAATCACCGAACAGCAATTGAAAAAAATGTTTCCGAAACATAAAAAATTAAAGATGCCTGATTTATCAAATATAGACCACAGCCAGCTGACCTATTTAAGCTGGAACGACATAAGATCCAATAAAAAATTTATAGTATATGAGCTGGAGGGGAAAATGGTCGGCATTGAATGCGAATTTGCACCGACTAGTAAAAAAAATCTTTGTTCTTTCTGCAATTGCTTTGGTGAGGTTGCCTATTTTTCCACCGTAACAAAAGCGAAAAAACCAAAGAACCCAGATTATTACAAGTCCATCGGAAATCTTATTTGCGCCGATAGCAGAGAATGCAATAAAAAAATAACCAATGTTGAATATTTAACCACTTTTCTAAAAGACTCACAAGGGATGTGAAACTTCACCATTAAAGAGAAGTTATCATATTTGAGCAATGATTAAGATTGAAATACCAAACGAATTAATCCTTCTACTCTCTCTTCTAATAATTTCAAAAGAAAATAATTTAGTTTATAATACGGCTATCATATTTTTTTAGGGGTTATTTATGGAACTCATTTCAGGAAAAGTTATCATTATCTCTCTGTTTTTATTGATTATTACAATGATTGAAACATTAGCTTATTCAACAAGAATTTCAGGAGCAAGGGTAAGATTAATTGCCACTGCTTTATCTTTGTTTAGTACATTGGTGATTGTTTCAAGGTTTTCTACAATGATTCAACAACCTCTTACAGCAAAACTTATTGCAGAGGCCCCTGATGTAAACAAATTGCACTTTATCGAGGAACAGTATAGGATCTTAATAGCTGTGACCTCCATAGGGGTTTTGTTGGGGATACTTTTATTTCCAACATTCATCAATATCTTTTCAAGAGCCATTGTTCAACTTTCAAATCAACGTGGTTCAATCATTGCGCTGTTTGTTCATCAATTTAATCGAAAAGGCTTGAGAAAAGTTTTTATGTGTTTAAGGATGCCGAGATTTGCCTATCTGAAGGGAATTACCTTAAAAACCATTCCAAAACGGCTCTTTGTGATTAATGTCATCATTTCAGCTGTTTTTACAATCGGAGTACTATCTTCTATTTATGCGTCAATGTTAGTTCCTAAAGATTATGCTCAGGCAGCATTGATGTCATCAGGGATTATCAATGGTATAGCTACGATACTTTTGACATTGTTTATTGATCCCAAAGCCTCGGTGTTAGCTGATCGGGTAATGAAAAAGCAAACCGATTACATTTACTTAAAAAGCTATTCTCTGACGATGATAAGCTCTAAATTTTTGGGGACAATTGTGGCTCAACTTCTATTTATCCCTGCAGCATATTATGTAGCTTGGTTTGCTAAGTGGATTTAATAGATCGATTATATTCATTAAATTTAAAAATACTGTCTTCCATAAAGGGATACAGTATTTTTATTTTGCCTTCTATATATTGGAATAGGTATTATTTTAATATGATCGTTTAGTGGAGAATTTCAGACAGGCTGCAATTTGACCAAAAGGGGTTATATAAATGGTGATTGAAAATAAATTGACAAAAAAATTATATCGACGACTGATATTGCGATATTTATTTTTTGGAAATAAAAGCAGTTTGTTTATCCTTCTACTTTATGTTATGTGGTGGAGAATCCTGTACACCATTACAAAAATAGGACAATTGAAAACGAATATTCCGATTTTTATAGGAATCAGCTTTCTGCTATTATTAATGTTTATCCATATTTTTGTTACTTATCGTAAGCTAGTGAAAAGAGAGATAAACGTTAAGCCTGTTTATCCAAACTTTTGGAAATGGACAGTTATTCTCTTTTCACTGGTTACGATGGTTGGAGGATACTATGTTGGCTCAAATGCTGTCAATTTTAACGGGGCATTAGCATGGAAAATCCAGGAGTTGAGAACAGAAACACGTGTAAAGTTAGAGGATAATAATTTTTATACAACAAAGCTAGAGGGAATATTAGATTCTGTAAATGCGAAGATGGAACTTGAACCGTATTTAATGACCAATGACTTAAAAATAGAATTTGATAAGGATGGGACGATCACAGAGATTTATATGTATCTTTACGGGTTTGACCAAAATCGGAAGCTGCAATCAGGATATTTAATCTATTTTGATAAAACAAAGGACAATAAGGTTAAGATCCATAAACAAGATTGGAATGGGGAAGGAACAACAGTTTATGATCCGAATAACGATTTATCGATCGTCATCAATATGCTGAAATGGATACCCGTTAAAGAGGAAGTAAAACGGTGGAATGAAGGACGTTATGCTGTACTGTATAAAGGAATAAGAAACTGGGGGATTACTAGGGATGGGATTCACTATATAGATGAAAAAGGCAAGGCTATTCCTTCCATAGCTGACCCAGGAAACTCAGGACCAACCATCTCCTTATACATTCCAGGCAAGGAGGATATGATTCCTCCACAGCGTTATATATATAAACCATTTTTTCACGAAGAATAAGGTTATATTTTGAATGAAGGATGAATTCCATTGAAAAAAACGAAAAGTAGGTTAATCATTTTTAGTTCCATATTTATTGTTATCTTCATTATCTTCCAAATGTTTAATGGGGTTCATGAAAATCCCAATACGAAACCAGTTGAAGTAAAAAAGGTAGATATAAACAGTAAACTCCCTTACACAGTCCAGGTAGAAGAAAGCGATCAAAAGCCAGAAACGATTGCTTACCGAATCTGGTTCGATTTCATGAATCAGTTAGTGAGTGAAGGAGCAATTACCAATAAGAGCTTTACTAGATTTACCAAGTTATCGGGAGATGAGAACTATTTTATTGCGGCGGTCGTTTTTCAAGTGCAGTTACCTGAAGGAACACCAAAAATCGATTACGGATGGGGAAAGATGCAGGATGATCGTTTCGTTCAAAATATCGTTTGGAAACTAAGCATCAAAAAGGAAGAAAATTTAACGTACACGTTAACAAATATTGAAAGAACAACCGATACGCAAATCGGGCTGCCGCCTGTTGAAACGATGGAAGAATATCGAAAGAATGTCGGAATTGAAGAGCCATCTAAAAAAATAGATTATGAGATTAAGGATGATAAGCTAAGGGTCACCTTTAATAGCGGTAAAAGTTGGAAAGTAGTTCCTGTTGCGGTTGAAGATTTATTAGGCAGTACGGATCAAAAATTGCTGGATGGCGGCTATGTGATTACATCGGAGATAACAGCGTTTGTACTTAACAAAGGCTTGACGGTTCTGATTAGCAGGGATAAAGGGGAATCCTGGAATGAGGTGTTGGTTTCGGACCAACTGCCTTCATTAAGGCTGCGAATACTGGGGTTCACATCGGACAAGGATGGTTATCTCATCGTGACAGGTGATAAAACGATGAGTTGGGAGGCACATTTTGTATTTAAAACAAACGATGGCGGAGAGAACTGGTACAACGCCGGATCGGTGAAGGACGTCTATTCCTTAGTGACAGACGGAGGGTTTATTGATGATCAATTAGGATTTATCTCCTTTGGTGAATTACGCTATGAAGCACAACCTCCAATTCCAAATTTATATAGAACGATCGATGGCGGGGCAAACTGGGAACGTGTAGAGGTTCCGATACCGGAAGAATATCAGGGTTACTTTACAATAGCAGAGATTCCTACCTTTAACGGTAATGAAGGAATTTTATTAGTAAATCAAGGTCCAGAAGGGGATTATTTGGGAGGGAAGGTATTAGCAAAGTTTACCTCCCAGGATCAAGGTAAGACATGGTCCTTCGCAGGATTAATCGATCCAGATGGGGTGCTTGGTGCAAGGAAAAATTGAATAGGCTAGGTTTTATGGAGCATTTCTTTGTCATGAGGAATGCTCTTTTTTTTGGAATTATCATTATGCGACAGTAACAGCAGATTATACGACAGTAAACCATTCTCAATAAAATAGTCGATTGCAAAGTTTGGTATCTTTGTCTAATAAATACAAAATATTCGGAAATTCTAACAACAAGTTTAGCGTTTGATACCAATTGTTGTAGAAATATTACTATGCTATTCTACTTGTAAGCGCTTTCGGTATAGGTAAAACAAAACGTCGTTTTGTTATTTGTTTGCCTTTGGAATTTAGTTTCCAAAGGTCTTTAAATAACTAAAATTATCTGAATTATTGGAATAGTTTGTCTGATGGTGGATTTGTAAAACAAGGGGGTAATACTAGGTGGAAGTCCAACAAATAGCCGAAAATACGATAGAAACGAAGAAAGTCAGTTACTCGGACGTAAAGAAAGTTGTTTTTGGAGCAGGTATGGGGAATTTAATTGAATGGTTTGATTACGCTTCATACGGATATCTAGCTACGGTCATCGCTGCAGTCTTCTTTGCCCCTGGGAACGAACGAGCCGCATTGTTAGGTACATTCGGGGTGTTTGCCATCTCTTTCATAGCAAGGCCAATAGGGGGAATCGTTTGGGGACATTTTGGTGACAAGCTTGGGAGAAAGCGGATTTTGACTCTTACGATTATCATGATGTCACTTGGGACATTTCTAATTGGGCTAATTCCCAGCTATGCTACGATAGGAATGGCCGCACCCGCGTTACTGCTTCTCTGCCGTCTTGTTCAAGGTTTTTCGGCATCGGGTGAATATGCGGGAGCTTCCTTGTTTATTGCCGAATATGCCCCGAGTTCACGCCGGGGACTTCTTGTCAGTGTTGTGCCGGCGAGTACCGCGGCAGGACTGTTACTAGGGGCTTTAACAGCTGCAGGTCTTGAATTCTCTCTAAATCAGGATGCATTGCACAGCTGGGGATGGCGTATTCCCTTTCTTGTATCAGGTCCTCTAGGTTTAATCGCCTTGTATTTGCGGACGAGAGTTGAAGAAACGCCTGCTTTTAAAGAGATGGACCATGAAAAGCCGCAGGATCCAGTTTTCGAGAGCATTCGTCAGAATTGGAGAAAGATCATCGTTGCTTTCGGAGTAATCTGCCTCAATGCCGTTGGTTTTTATACTATTCTTAGCTACATGCCGACCTACCTTACTAATGAGTTGGGCTTTGACAGTGTTAAATCAATACTGTCGACCATCGCTTCACTTGGAACTTATGTCATTTTCCTACCTATTGTTGGTACACTTGCAGACCGCATAGGCAGGAAGCCAGTGCTTATTGGAGCTAGTTTATTGTTTATTTTGTTTTCCTATCCGGCCTTCATGCTTCTACCCTTGGGAGGAGTATACGCCGTGATTGCACAGATCTTCCTCGGGGCCATATTGGCCGGAAATGATGGCGTGCTCGCCACGTTCTTATCAGAGATGTTTCCAACCTCTGTACGCTTTACGTGTTTTGGATTGTCTTTCAACTTGGGTAACGCCATTTTTGGTGGAACTGCACCATTCATTGCGACATTTCTCATTCTTCAAACAAACAACAAATTTGCACCTGCCTTCTACTTAATAGCCGCTTCCTTAATCGCATTTATTGCTTTGCTAAAAACCAAGGAAACGGCGAACAAGTCTCTATAATAATGAGTGAAAGGAGGGCATCCATTTTCGTGGTTGCCCCCCAACAATATGAATCTTTGACCAACATACCATTTCTTCTGGTATTTAGGTTGATACGACGGCTTATACCGTCGTATTTTTTTGTTTTAGCAAAATATGTTTCAATGATTATTACGCTAGCAGATAGTCGATATAAGAGGGAAGGTCTAGGTACTTGTTCTCATTAAGAAGAAATTGGAAAATATTATAATAAGTTTAAAGTTAAAAATTCAATATTTTCTTTTGTAAAAATTATTAAGGCCTTGTTTTGTGAGGGTTAAAATTCAGTAAAACGAAAGGAAATAACTAGAAGAAATGGTAAATTGATAGTATACCTCTAGTGCTTCCTACAAGAGAAAGGAGGATATATTGATAGATTTAGAAGATTAACTGGAAGTACTATTTTAGTGGGTAATAATTAAACAAATTTAAAGGAGGAACACACGTGGAGAGGCTTAGAAAACAGCTATTTGCGATAACGACAATGTTTGTCATGTTGATTAGCATGGTTCTCCCATTTCGGGCACAAGCGGCTGAACCTATAACGGTTGCTCAGGCAATTGCGAATAATACGGGGACAGCCACCGTGACGGGGTATATTGTAGGTTACACAACAGGCGGCAGTAACGGGAAAGCTACATATGATTTTGAGGCACCGTATGCTGCAGATACAAACTTCGCCATTGCAGATAGCCCTACGGAAAGAGACGCAACAAAAATACTACCCGTTCAAATCCCTAGTAGTTTCCGCTCAACCTATGGATTATTAACGAATCCCTCGATCGTAGGAAAAAAGGTTTTTGTTACGGGTTCACTTGAAGCTTATTTTTCAGTACCTGGCCTAAAATCTCCATCGGCCATTTCTTTTGATGGCACAACACCACCTCCAGATGAACCTGGAACTGGTGAAACAGGTTTAAAAATTCACGACATTCAAGGTCAATCTCATACTTCACCATATAAAGATAAAAATGTAACAGATGTACCCGGAGTAGTAACCTACGTAGTAGACGGCAGCAATTTCTACATGCAGGATCCAAACCCAGATAACAACCCTAATACTTCAGAAGGCGTTCTCGTCTACAAGCCATCCCATGGTGTGGCAGTGGGAGATAGCGTAACCGTTACGGGACTTGTAAAAGAGTGGGTACTAGATGGGTATGCAGAGAAGCTGCAAACTGATTTGGCCATGACAGAAATTAATGCCCAATCAGGAAAAATTACAAAGGTATCTAGTGGAAATCAGGTTCCGACGCCGATCGTCATCGGTAAGGACGCAATGCCGCCAACTTCTGTCATCGATAACGATCGATTTGGCACATTTGATCCAGCAGAAGATGGCATTGATTTTTATGAAAGCTTAGAAGGTATGCTTGTTTCCATTGAAAATCCGACTGTTACAGGACCACAGAAATATGGAGAAGTCCCTGTTATTACAGGTCAAGTGGATGGAAAAGCATATACAAAAGAAGGAACTCCTCTATTAACAAAAGAAAATCAAAACCCTGAGAAAATGCTTCTTCAGCTAGATGACCGCAGCTTTGTAACGAAAGCGGGAGATACTTTTGATGGAACTGTCACAGGAGTGGTCAGCTATACGTTTAGTAACTTCAAGATTCTTACAAAAGCAGCTGATTTACCTAACCTTGTCGAACGTCCAAGAACGAATGAAGTAACAACTATCCAAAAAGAAGATGACAAACTAACCATAGCAGGCTACAATATCGAAAACTTCGTAGCAACAGACACGGCTAAACGCGATAAGCTGGCAAAATCAATGGTCGATAACCTAGGATCACCAGATATCATCGGTCTAGTTGAAGTACTTGACGAAAGCGGTGAAACGAATAACGGTGTTGTCAAAGCGGATGCAAACTACAAGGCATTAAGCGATGCTATCAAAGGCTTTGGCGGACCAACCTATGCATGGACAGACATCGCACCAGTTGACGGGAAAGACGGTGGAGTCCCGGGAGGAAATATACGCGTCGGATATTTATACAATCCTGAACGTGTGACGTTGAATAATGCACCAAAGGGAGATGCCACAACGGCTGTCGCTTACGAAAATGGTTCACTTACATTAAACCCTGGCCGCATTGGCCCAACAAATGCTGCATTTAACAGCAGCCGTAAGCCACTTGCAGCTGAGTTTACTTTCCACGGCGAAGAAGTCATTGTCATTAATAATCACTTCAACTCAAAAGGTGGAGATCAGCCGTTATTTGGAAAAAATCAACCACCGTACCTTGAAAGTGAAGCGCAGCGTGTGCAAATTGCAACGATCGTAAATAACTTTGTCTCGGACATCAAAGAAAAGAATGAAGATGCAAATGTAGTAGTATTAGGCGACTTAAACGATTTTGAGTTTTCTGCACCATTAGCAGCATTAAAAGGCGATGATTTAACGAACCTAGTTGAAACACTGCCTGCTCCTGAAAGATACACCTACAACTATCAAGGAAATGCACAAGTGCTGGATCATATTTTAGTATCCAATAACTTAGCTCAGTCAGCAAAGCTTGATATCGTGAACTTTAACTCTCCGTATATGGAAGAGCATGGCCGTGCAAGTGACCATGATGCGCTGGTTGCTCAGTTAGATTTAGCTGTGGAAAAAGGACCATTTACGCTGTCACTTCTTCATACAAATGATACACATGCTTATGTAGAGCAATTTCCACGACTAGTTACGGCTGTGAACGAAGTGCGTCCCCAAAAGGAAAATAGCCTGCTGCTAAATGCAGGGGACGTCTTCTCAGGAACATTATATTTTAGACAGTATCTAGGGCTGGCAGACTTATATTTTATGAATCAACTAGGCTTTGATGCGATGACTCTTGGAAATCACGAGTTTGATAAGGATTCGGAAACTCTTGCGAATTTTATTAAGCAGGCAGAGTTCCCAGTTGTGTCCTCCAACGTAAACATGACAAAGGATCCTGAACTAGGGCCACTATTCAATAACACATTCGGTGGAACGAATGAACAAGGAGAAATCTTTCCGGCCATTATTAAAAAAGTGGATGGAGAAGAGGTAGGAATCTTTGGATTAACGACAGAAGATACAACTTTCCTAGCGAATCCTGGCGACGATATTGTTTTTGAAAATGCAGTCGAAAAAGCCAATGAGACGGTCGAAATGCTTGAAGCGCAAGGTGTAAACAAAATTATTGCCTTATCCCACTTAGGCTATCAACCAGATTTGGATTTAGCGAAAAAGGTAGACGGAATTGACGTTATTGTTGGCGGGCATTCCCATACAAAACTGGATGCTCCAGTGGTTGTAGATAAAGCGGAGCCGACACTAGTTGTCCAAGCCAATGAGTATTTAAAATACCTTGGTGTTGTTGATCTAATATTCGACGAAAATGGTGTGATTTCTGATTACAGCGGTGAACTGAAGGATTTAAGTAAGTATGCAGAGGATGCAGCTGCAAAAGCGAAGGTGGAGGAGTATAAAGCTCCGTTAACAGACTTACAAAAACAGGCGGTAGGAAGTACATCTGTTGCATTAAATGGCGAACGTACTGATGTACGCAGTAAAGAAACCAATCTAGGAAACCTAATTGCCGACGGAATGGCAGCGAAAGCCAATGAGTTCATCCCAACGTATATCGCCATGCAAAATGGCGGTGGAATCCGTGCATCCATTGATCAGGGAGATATCACATTAGGTGAAGTGTTAACTGTATTACCATTCGGCAACAGCTTGGTCACTCTAGACCTAACAGGTAAAGAAATTCTGGCTGCCTTAGAGCACAGTGTGAGCGCTCCCGGTACAGGTGGATTCATGCAGGTCTCAGGTTTAAAATTCAAGTACGATCCAGCAAAACCAGTTGGTGAACGCGTCTGGTATGTGGAGGCTTTGACGGCTGATGGTTATGAAGAACTCCAACTGGATAAAACGTATCGAATAGCGACGAATGCCTTCACTGCGGATGGCGGCGATGGATACGGCATGTTTAAAACGGCGAAGGACGAAGGACGTATTACAGAGTTATACATTGTAGACTTTGAAGTGTTTACTTCCTATTTAGAAAAGTTCAATCCTGTTTCACCAGTGGTGGAAGGTAGAATTGTCCAAGAGGTTGCGGACAGCGTGGCTCCAGAGGCTCCATCTGTTAACGAAGTGACGGACCAATCGACTAAAGTGACGGGCACGGCAGAAGCAGGTTCAACTGTTGCAGTATCTGCTGGTGGAACCGTTCTTGGATCAGGTACGGCATTCGAGGACGGCAGCTTTGTCATTGAGATTGCGAAACAAGCTGCTGGAACTCAATTAGCTGTTACGGCCACAGATGCTGCTGGCAATGATAGTAAAGCGACAGTTGTGATAGTTAGGGATGTAACCGCACCAGGTGCGCCACAGGTCGACCCAGTCGTTCATAATGATACGATTGTCACAGGGACAACAGAAGCCGGTGCAATTGTTAAGATCATGATGGGCAATGTGGAGCAAGGCACAACTGTAGCAGATGCAAACGGTAAGTTTATGGTATCTATACCAAAGCAAAAACATAAGAATTCATTAACGGTGACGGCCACAGATGCGGCTGGCAATGTCAGTATGGAAACTATTGTTGACGTCTTAAAGAAAAACGAGAAGTAAGTGAGAAGGCAGGCTGCCCTTTAGGCAGCCTGCCTTAATTGATGCATGGGTGATGCACGGGGACGGTTCTCGTGTTTCAAAAAGGATTGTTGAAGTTAGTTGTCAAAAAGGAAAGCTGTTTATCATGAATTGGGAAAAGGAATTATAAGAAAAGGATAAAACCTCCCACACGCTTCATAATAATAGCGAGGATGTGAATGGAATGAATAAAGACGAAATTGTCCTTGAGGAATTAAACACATTATTAAGAGGAACCTATATGGGAATCCATGCTTTTGAACACCATATTCAAAAGCTGGAGGATCAAGCCATAAAGCAGAAATTTCAATCCCTGCAGCAACAGGCGAAGCAATCGGCCCAGGTGCTTGCCGAACGAATTCAAAATTTACAGGGAGTTCCTGCAGATAGTGAAGGGTTCAAAGGTAAGCTGCAAAGCTACATGCATAAGATGATAGTCCCCGATGAAACTGAAGGGATTATCCAGGATGCTTTAAAAGGGATGGACCAATATGGTGTTCAATACTCGGAAGAACTCGTAAAGGGAGATCTGGACCCAGAAAGTAAACGGATCGTCGAAGAAATAATTGATACAAACCGCAGAATCGCACTAGAATTACGACAATTGCTGCATTGATGAGTGAGGCATGGGGACGGTTCTCATGCCTCACTTTTTAGGCTAAAGTGAGGCAAAAGAACCGTCCCCATGCCTCAATTTAGGTTAAGTTATCCTGAATATGATTTGTATGGAGGAGTATACTAACCTAAAACTCGAGAAGGGAGATTTTTGCAATGGAGCCGCTAATGCCGATTAATATAAGTTCACATAAAACGGACCTAACCGAAAATCTTACTTCAGCAGAAATGGGTAAACTCTGGGCGACCTATATGGGTAACAGTATGTCAGGATGCATTTTACGCTATTTCCTTCAACATGTTGAGGATCAAGATATTAAGACATTATTAGAGAACGCATTAAAATTAAGCACGGATTTTATGAAAAAAACAGAAGCGATATTCAATAAGGAAAATTTCCCGATTCCGAAAGGTTTTTCAGTAGAGGAAGATCTCAATGTTGGTGCTCCTCGTTTATTTGAAGATGAATATTATGTTCATTATCTTAAATATGCTGCCAAAGCGGGGTTGAGCATCTATCACATTGCAGTGCCGCTTGTTTATAGAAAGGATGTAGAAGAATTCTTTATTTATTGTTTGGACTCCACCATTGCTTTGATGAAACAAATCAAAGAGATATTAATGGGTAAAGGTCTTATTATCAAACCCCCTATTATTCCAGTACCCGATAAAGTGGAATTTGTTCAAAAAGAATTTTTAAATGGTTTTTTGGGAGATGTACGGCCATTACACGCATTAGAAATTACTCACCTTTACGACAATATTGAAAATAATGTAACAAGTAAAGCACTCATTATGGCTTTTAGCCAAGTGGTAAAATCGGAAAGGATTCGAGAGCTGTTTATTCGCGGGAAGAAATTGACTCATAAACATATTGAAAACTACATGGAAAAACTCCATAAAGAAGATTTGCCTACGCCATCTTATCTTGACCATTTGGTTACAAAATCAACTTTTGCTCCATTTTCAGATAAATTAATGTTGTTTCATAAGATGGATATGTTCTCCATGAAAATTAGGGCATTTGGAAATTCTGAGGCAGTAAATGGTAGACATGATATAGGGCTTATGTATACAAAGTCATTATTGCGCCTTGCATCATTTGTTGAAGATGCAGCAGAGATCATGGTAGAGAACGGTTGGATGGAGCAGCCCCCCTATGCCGTTGAAAGAAATAAGTTAGCAAAAAACGAGTAACCAGCCCATATTGCCGAAGCCTTAAAATATATTCTATAAAATTCTTAAAGAAAAAGGTTAGAAAGATTTGAATCCAAAAGAAAAATTGTTGTGGAGTATTGCACTCCCTGGATTTGGTCAATTACTCAATGGAAAATACTTTAAAGGAATTGTTTTTATATCATTAGAATTTCTTATTAATGGTCAATCTCATTTTAATGAATTAATCTTGCTTAGTTTTAACGGTGAAATTGAAAGAGCCATAGACAAGACAGAATACCAATGGCTTATGTTTTATCCGTGTGTCTATTTTTTTGCCATGTGGGATTCATTTAAAGATGCAGGTGGCGGTAAAGAACCTTATTCGTTTTTACCATTTGTTCTATGTGCTTTTTTCGTAACTGTGGGCCTTATGTATTCAGCAAAGGTAAAGTTATTTGGGGTTCCCTTGGGAACAGTTTGGTTTCCAATGTTGTGCGTGATTCCAGGTGTTGTCATAGGTATAGTATTAAAAGCATTATTGAAAAAGGCAAAATTTTTTAGTAAAAGTGTACCGGATTAAGGTAATGGGTTCCGTTAACTTTCGCAAACATTAAAAATGTAAGTTAAAATGAGTGCCAATTTGCATATGAAATTGACACTCATTTTTTATTGGTGTAAATCCATTTGGGTGAAAATTACATAAAAATTTGTATAGGGAAATGCACCACAAATCGTAGGGGTACAATGACTGTTGTCCCCCAACAATTTGAAATACAATTTATCTTACTAAAAATACTTAGAAACATAAGTAGTCTAGTCCTTAATTGAGTAACCATTGATATAAAAAATAAGCGGAGATTTTCCGGTTAAACAGTAGAATAGAGCTGGGTTCGGGGGAAATAAGCGGAGGTTTTCCGATTAAGCAAAGAAAAATTACCCATTTTCACGTTTTTTGATTCATTAGTCGGAATCTTTCCGTTTATTTAGGCTATTTTAAGTGATATTTTCTATTTAAGAGAAATTTCTCCCCTTATTTATTAAAATCGGTGTTTGACCTGCCCCCAAACAGATAAGGTACACTTTTTTTGCGTTCCCTTTTTTAGAATAGGCGGATTGTTATCAACCACAGAAAGGAATTTCATTCTGATTCACAAATTCGCCATGTCAAAAAAATTTTTCCTTCGACCCTGTCCATTTTCGATTCATTTCACTAAATAAGTGGTATAAACCAATGAGACGATGATGTTTTATGGGCGGTTTAAGAATTTGCTGGTGTGTGGAGGAGGGGAAGCTTTATGAAAAAACAAATCACCGGCATGACTCTCGTCGCAGGAGCAGCACTTCTGGCATTGCAACCGGGATCCCTCCAAAATGGAGGGAGAAGCGTTCAACAAAATAGGGAAACGACTCCAGCAATAGCATCTCCGTTTAATACACAGGAGCGGGTACCGGCGGTTCTATTAGAAACCATCGATGGAGATACAATCCGTGCAAGAGTAAACGGAAAAGTTGAAGCGGTCCGCTATTTATTGATTGATACCCCGGAATCGAAAAAGCCTGGAATGTGCACCCAGCCTTATGCGAAAGAAGCTTTTTCAAGGAATGACGAGCTGGTGAAGTCAGGAGTCTTGACTTTGGAATGGGAAGAGAGGAACACAAGGGATGCCTACGGTCGGCTGCTAGCCTATGTGTATGTCGATGGAAAATCGGTTCAAGAAAGCCTGCTGAAGGAAGGATTTGCGCGTGTAGCTTACGTGATGAATCCTCCCTATAAATATCTAACTTTATTTAGGGACGATGAACGGCAAGCCAAACGCAACAAAGCCAACATCTGGAGCAATCCGGGGTTTGTGACGAAATGGGGATTTAATGGGTGTTTAGATTAATAAAATTTGGTTTTCTGGCTGCATAGAGCCTCCAAGATGTTCACTCTCATATTAATATGTGAAGAAATGAACTTAAACTAAAGGTTATTAGCAAAAAGAAAGCAGCTTAGAACATGTAAAAAATAATTAATTAGTGTTTTGTAATTATATTAGAAAAACTTTGTAATGAGATTATCATATTGTTGTGATGAGTCTGTTATACCTTTCTAGTATAGTGAAGCTATCAAATCACACTAGGAGGAAACAATCATGCTAAAGAAATTCATCGTAGCCTTTACCATTTTAGCTTCATGTGGCTCTTTGTTCGCCGCCAAGGGTGATAACGCGGAAGCAGCAACTTATAATTATCATACAGCAGCGGTTTCGATTGCGAAATCTAATATCGGAGTTCCTTACCGATGGGGTGGGATGACGCCAAGCGGATTTGACTGTTCAGGTCTTGTTAAGTATTCTTACGGAAAAGCGGGAAGAACACTTAACCGCACTGCTGCCCAAATGTACTATGGAAACGGATATCGACCATCTAATTTGCAGATAGGTGATTTACTGTTCTATGGACCATCCAAAGCAAGTGCCCCTACCCATGTTGCTATCTATATCGGGTACGGGAAAATGATCATGGCATCCTCATCAAAAGGGGTCATTATCACCTACACAAGCAACCCATATTGGCATCCTAGATATATTGGAGCAAAGCGAGTATAAAGATCATCGATGACGATGGTCTTTTTTTATTTTATAGTATTTTTCTCAACTTAAAAAACTACTCCTAAAATAGGGTTTTTTGATTGAAAATCTTGAGGGTTAAGCTCTTCAACAAACGGGGGCAAGAGTGAAAAGCGCTGCGCTTCTGTGCTGACTCCAAAAGTTAGAGCTGATTTCTGACTTTTGGGGGTGCTTACACGGTTGGGTATTAAGCTAACTAATACATACTATACATAATTTATGGGAAAAGTATTTTTTAGTATATCTTTTTTGGAGGGTACTTATGGAGGGAAAAGGAAGCCAGATCAGGCTAACAGCAGGTGAGATTGCTCAACTTTGGATACAATACTTAAATGATAGCTCAAGCATTTGTGTTCTTTCGTTTTTTTTAGAAAAAGCCGAAGATGAAGAAATAAAGCCTCTAATTAAACATGCTTTAGATTTATCTCAGTCACATATCCTAAAGGTTACAGCCATTTTAAACGAGAAAAAAAATGTAGTTCCATATGGTTTTAGTATAAAAGAGGATGTAGACTTATCTGCTCCTAGGCTTTATTCTGACAGTTTTGTACTTAATTTTATAAACCAAATGTCTAAGGTTGGACTTACATCATATGCTGGTAGTGTGGCAGCATCTGTAAGAGATGATATTAAAACCTATTACATGGAATGCCTTAGCGAAACAATGCAATTATATAAAAAATCAACCGATTTATTATTGTCAAAGGGATTATTTATCAGGTCTCCCAGCTTGCCCAATTTAGAAAAGGTTGAATTTGTGAAAAAGCAATGGTTTATGTTAGATGTGTTTGGAGAGAAAAGACCATTAACAGCTGCTGAAGTAGACAATTTATTTGCGAATCTCCAAAGAAACGCTTTGGGAATTGCGACACTCACAGGATTTAGTCAGGTTGCACAAAATAAAGATGTAAAACAATTCTTTTTAAAAGGTTTAGAAATTGGGAATAAACATATTAAATTATTTAGAGGAAAGTTAGAGGAAAGTAAACTACCTGCACCTATGGGATGGGACTCAGAAATAACGAATAGTACCGCGTATACATTTTCTGATAAACTTATGATGTTTTACACATCTGGTTTGGTTACTTTGAGCGTAGGGTATTACGGTACAGCTATCAGTCAAAGTCCAAGAGGTGATATTAGTGCAATGTATAACAGGCTATCCTTAGAAGTGCAGTTGTTTGCTGAAGATGGAGCTAATATTATGATAAAAAATGGATGGTTGGAACAGCCTCCAATGGCATCGGATCGAGATGAACTAGTTAGGAAAAAGAATCAATTATAAACATATTTAAAGTCCTTCTGAAAATAAGCATAAGGACTTTTTTCAATTCCATTTACATTTGGATTTATGGATCTATTTTCCCAATATATTGTGAAAGGTTTCACTTAAAATAAAAGAGTGCTAGAGCAAAATAAAAGTATATTAGAATTTATCTATACGATTCCAGATTTCCAAAACCCTACAGGCCGCACATTAAAGTTTGAAAGACGAAAAAAGAATGATTGAGCTTGCTAATCAATATGATATGCTGATTATAGAGGATAATCCTTATGGAGCTATAAGATTTGCAGGAGACGCTTGATATCAACATGTAAAAAAAGGGAGAGAACAGACTTGAACAATGAAGAATTTGTAGAAAAGTATAAAGTAGAGAGACATAATACAACATCTTTAAAATGGGATTTATTAGAACAACGTTTTGGAGATCCAGACCTACTCGCTATGTGGGTAGCAGACATGGATTTTAGGACCTCAGATTCCATCATTGAAGCTCTTACAAAACGCGTGAACCATGGTGTTTTTGGTTATTCATACGTGCCACAAAGTTACTATGATGCCTACTTCAAATGGATGGAGGAAAGGTATTCTTTTCCGTTGAAAAAAGAATGGATTCGCTATTCAACCGGTGTGGTTGCTGCGCTTTACTGGTTTATTAATGCCTTCACTGAACCTGAAGAATCCGTCATCATTCTTACCCCAGTTTATTATCCATTCCATAATGCCGTTCGTGATTGCGGCAGGAAACTCATTACTTGCCCATTAAATAATGAGAATGGTTGTTTCACAATTGAGTATGACCGATTCGAACAGGCAATCATTGACAGTCAAGCAAAACTGTACATCCACTGTTCTCCCCATAACCCAGCTGGCAGAGTTTGGACGGAAGAAGAGCAAGACAAGCTATTTGAAATTTGTCAGAAGCATAATGTTTTAATAGTTTCGGATGAAATCCATCAAGATTTTACTTTTGGTGATCATAAACATATTCCTGCTGCAACTGTTACGGGCGGAAAATATCGCGATAGAATCATAACAATTAATTCAGCTTCAAAGACTTTCAATTTAGCAGCATTGATTCATTCTAATATTATTATTACAGACGATGCACTTAGAGAAAAATATGATAAATATATAAAAACAGTTAATCAAACAGAATTTAATACGATGGGACTTACCGCTACTGAGGCAGGTTATGCCGGCGGAGGTGAGTGGTTGGAATCCGTTAAGAGTGTTATTTATTCAAACTTTATGTATGTAAGAGATACTCTTAATAAAGAGCTTCCAGAAGTTACTGTTACACCATTAGAAGGAACATACTTAATGTTTATCGACTTAAATAAAATAGTTCCATCTAGCAAGACGAAAGAATTTATACAAGATCGTTGTCGAATTGCAGTCGACTTTGGGGAATGGTTCGGTACCGATTATAAAGGATATGTTAGACTAAACCTGGCAACGACTCCAGAGAATGTAAAAATAGCGATAACAAACATTGTTAGGGAAGCAAAACTATTAAAGGGAGTACCGGAAAAAGTAGTGTAAATAAATTTCATACCATTTGTTTATAGTGATAAAAGGTGGGCTGGTTCATGCGTATAACATATGATGAAATGAAAAGTGAGTTTGAAAGAGTTCTGATAAGCAGGGGTGTTGATACGAAAACTGCGAAAACAGCAGCATCTATCATCGCGGACAACAGCTGTGATGGAGTGTATTCTCATGGTTTAAATAGGTTTCCTTCCATTGTTAAAGCGATAGATGAAGAAGTTATTAAGCCGGAAATGCGGCCTGTGAAACTGAATGGTATCGGAGCTCTCGAACAATGGGATGGGCAGTTAGGTTTCGGTCCGATCAATGCCGCCATTGCCATGGATAGGGCTGTTGAATTGGCGGTAGAGTATGGTATAGGCTGTGTTGCACTAAAGAATACAAACCACTGGCTTCGTGGAGGCACCTACGGATTAAGAGCTGCCAACGCAGGATGTATCGGGATTTGCATGACCAATACATTCCCTAATATGCCGCCATGGGGTGGCAGTGAAAACCGCATCGGTAATAATCCTTTAATCATTTCCGTTCCCCAAAAAGGTGGAAGGCACTTGCTGTTGGATATGGCACAGTCTCAATTTTCATTTGGTAAACTTCAGACCTATTCGCTTGCCGGAAAAAATTTGCCGGTTGTGGGAGGTTACACGGCGGATGGGGATCTTTCCGACGATCCGGATGCGATTATAAATGGGGGTAAGGTCCTTCCTGCCGGTTTTTGGAAGGGATCCGGCCTTTCCATAGCGATTGATATGGTCGTTTCCGCACTATCAGTTGGCAGATCTACTTCCGACATGCGGATGGACCGCCAGGATTCAGGAATTTCACAGGTATTTATCGCTATCAATCCTTCGCGATATGCAGGGGAGGAATATGCCGATTCGTACATGGAAAATATGTCTGACTATATTAAAACATCAACAAAGATGCCTGGTGTTACGGATATCCTTTATCCTGGCGAAAGGACGGCGAAGGAGCGGGCGGACAATCTTAGGGATGGTATTCCGGTAAATCAGAATATATGGGAAACAGTACTAAAGCTATAACTTTACAAGTTTTAGTTTTTTCGCCCAAATTCGTCAAAAAATAAGCGGTATTAAAACACCTCGTTTATCTATATACGATAATTTTATTATGTTAACTAAAATATATGAAAAATAGATGCCATTTGAAAAAAATTAAAACAAAGATTTAGCATGCCTCATTCTATGTATGAATGGCCATGCTATTTTTTTTTGCTTTAATCAATCTGGGTGGAAGTTAAATTTTGTTGCTTGAATATTTAAGACTTTTAGTGTTAGACAATAAGGCTGCTGTAGATGATTCTTACATTTTGAGGCACAAGAACCGTCCCCATGCTTCCCCATGCCTCATAATTCATAGTTGACAGGTAGGAATAATATGAATTATACTCTTTTTAATTAGAAAAATGGAAATGGTCGTTTAAGGAGGGGACGCGGGATGAAAGAACAATATCCTGTATTGGCTGGAGCGGAGTCATTTTTTATAGAAGGGAACGATACGGGTATCTTAATTTCCCATGGATTCATGGGCACTCCTCAAAGTGTGCAATACTTGGGACAAGAATTTTCCAAACTGGGTTATACGGTTTATGCCCCAAGGTTAACAGGTCATGGAACGCATTATCGGGACCTAGAGAATACTACGCATCATGACTGGTTTTCAGCTCTAGAAGCAGGTTACAAATTTTTAAAGGAACGATGCTCCACTATTTTTGTCATCGGTCAATCGATGGGAGGGGCATTAGCACTCTGGCTGGCAAATAAATATGCTGATATAGAGGGAATCGTTACTATTAATGCTGCTTTAAGTTTACCAGACTATGAATATTTGGTTGGAAAATCAAAACCAAGATTTCTTCCTGAAGGTTCGCCGGATATACGATTACAAGGTGTTCATGAAATAACCTATAACAAAGTTCCACTTCAGTCCATTCATGAACTCCAAGCTCTGATGAAGAAAACGCCTGATATCATCCCAACCATCACCCAGCCTATCCTTTGCTTTAAATCGCTGGAGGACCATGTAGTACCTCACGAATGCACAGATTATATTTTCAATCGTGTTGGGTCTACTCAAAAAGAAGTGGTGACGCTTTACCAGTCTTTCCATGTGGCATCCATGGATTATGACAAGGATGCAATCATTAAGAATTCACAAACATATATCGAAAAAATCATTGAAAATAAAGTTTTAGTATAGACTAAAAGGCCCGTCGTACATGGTTTAACATTTTTAGCACGAGGACCGTCTCTATGTTTTATGGGGACGGTCACTCTTTTGGTTAAACTTAACTCATTTCAGCATTTTCATAATTTTTAAGGCAACATCAATTTTGACAAGGTCATCTAAGAGATTAAAATCTACATTTAGGAGAGATTCAATTTTTTTGATTCGTTTTCTTAATGTGTTTGGATGGATAAACAACTGTTCAGCGGTTGTATTTATATCCGCATTATTCGTGAAGAACGCTTCTACTGTTTCAAGGTAGAAATCCTCATTCTCTTGATCTAGGGCGATCAACTCACCCAATGTTTCTTGATAATAATCATGTAAAATATCATTATGGATGTTGGCCAGCAGCCTCGCGATGCCAATGTCCTCAAAATGAAGAACAGCGCGGCGCTTCTTTTCATATTTCCCGAGCTCCAGTGCAACTTTCGCTTCATAAAAGCTTCGAAAACATTCCATATTCGATGGATGCTGCCGCCCTAGGCCGATCTGGAAGTCGATGCCTGGAAATGAGTGTGCGAGACTGTGGTGGATTTTTCCAGCCAATGAAACCATAAATTCTTTTCGATTTGTTCCCGTCACGGCAGGCGCGTCAAAGACAATCAGGACAATGAACCCTTGGATGGGAAAGGCAATCAGAGTAAGAAAATTTGCCTGTACGCACGAGCGAATTTGACTGATGATTTCATTTTGGTCAATTGTACCGGTGAAATTCGCGGCCACATCCATGCGCAGCGCCATTAATTGAGTTGGTTTCGTGAAGTCCCAGCCCCATTGCCTGCCCAAATGGATTAACGTTTGCTCTGATTCAATATTGTTATATAAGAGATTTGTCAAAAATTGTTCTTTGTATGATTGATGGGCGCGAAGAACAGCTTCTTCGCTTTTTAACAAAGAAATAATCGCAGGTATTGCATGTGTCAGCTGTTCAATCGTTACGTCAAGCATCATGCCAGGACGTACTTGGATGGACATGAAGCCATAAAGCTGTTCCCCTGACTTTAGCCGCATTAGGAGATACTCCTCGGTGCCGTTCTTCAGCATGAATAAAAGATCGGACCGTGACTTTACTTGCTGATAGTAGCTTGTTTGAAGGTCTTTTCTTTGTTCCTCCGGGCCAGCTTCTCCACTCCATTTTCGGATATAAAAATGTTCATTTAACAGCTGAATCTCTTCGCCAATGATCAATCCCAATCTTGACAAAAGCCCGTTCAATCCGTTTCTTTGCCCGAATTGAAGCCAATAATTCGTTGAACGCTCCCAAACAAAATGGAACAATCCCATCGATTTAAGCTGCTGCAAATCGGCCAGTGATTTTTTCAAACTGTCTGGATTTGAAATGGCTACACCAAGAATAGGCTTACCAATGGTTTCAGCCATATCCAAAATTGCTGGAGAGAGGAGAAGATCCTGAGCCCCATACATAAGGATCCCTTGAATATTTGGATGTGTTAGGTAATCAGCCAACTGTAAATCGGCGTCGCTGGACTTTGGCAGTAGTAACAGGTTTGCTTCCTCAAATACGTCGGAAGGTGTTGCTGCCCGCAAAATAAATCGATCTTTTCCCTTCCATCCGGCCATGATTTCCGCATGGTCAAAAGGGGAGGAGCTAATGATTTCCTGAATGCTCAACATGCTGCATTCCTCCTTCTATTGACAGCTCCAAAAATGCTGAATTTCTTCCTTCCGTGTTTGAAAGCGAATGGAAGGGTTGGTGACTTTTTTCATTTCGAAGCCATGGATGGCTTTTTCACAATGGGCATTTTTTGGATCGTAAATATCTATGATTTCAATCGCTTTAACCGGACAGGCCGAGACGCAAATCGGTGCCTTGGAATGCATCTGGCGCTCGTAGCACATATTGCATTTATCTGCTTTCGCCGTAATCGGGTTAATGGTAATCGCGTCAAATGGACATGCGGTCACACACTTTCCGCAGCCCGAACACTTGGCTTGATCAATCAAAACAATCCCGTTCGGCTTCTTTTTGATACACATTTCCGGGCAGACCGCGAGACAGGCGGGATTTTGACAGTGGTTGCACGCCATTGAAAAATGGTGAAAGCTGTGCTCGTTTTTGGCATCATCCGTAACCGCATGAATTTTTCTCCGAAAGGTATCTTCATAACCATGTTCATTTTTACAGGAGAATTCACAGGAACGGCATCCCAGACATTTTTCAATATGGACAAGAAAACCAAGTTGTTTCATAAAATGATCACCTTTTTAGCCCCAATCAAATAAGTTTTCCTTTTATACTTAGTATAAATAGTTTTAATACAACGGATTTGCGCAATATCGTACAAGTTTTTAACAATTTATCATCGAAAGGAGATGGATGCGGTGGACAAGACGTACTCGATCACCCGCCATATTTGTCCCCGCAATTGCTATAGTTCCTGCAGCATGCTGGGGTATACGGTCAATGGCCGATTAACCAAGGTTTCCGGGGATCCAAAGCATGGCTACACAAACGGGCTCTTATGTGCCAAAGGATATAATTATTTGCAGCATGTTTACCATCCCGACCGGCTGAAATATCCAATGCGGCAGGTACCGCGGGGAAGCGGAAATTGGCAGCGGATTTCTTGGACCGAGGCAATCGACCTTATAGCAGAAAAAATCATAGAGCTCTATCAGCGCTATGATTCACACCTTTCGTTAGCCTTAAATAAATATTCTGGGAATATGGGCATCCTGCATCATGCAATGGAGGGCTTCTTTAACGGGCTTGGGAAAACCTCACGGGCAATCGGCAATCCATGCTGGTCACCTGGTATGGATGCACTGTATTATGATTTCGGCGAACACCACACGTCTGATATGGCGGATGTCCGTCATGCGAAAACGATTATCTTGTGGGGGATTAATCCTGTTTGGACCTCGATCCATTCGATGCCATATATTCTGGCTGCCAAGCAGCGAGGGGCGAAGGTGATTACGATTGATCCAGTCTACACGGAGACGGCGAAGAAGTCGGATGCTTATATTCAGATTAAGCCGCGGAGTGATGGGGCACTGGCACTTGCGATTGCCAAGTACATTTTTGAGCATAACTTGCATGATGCTGAATTTATCAGCCAACACACGCATGGATGGACGGAATTAACAGAATACCTAAAGCACTGTTCAATGGAGGAGGCGCTGCAGCAATGCGGGCAAACGATGGAAGCAATCCAATTCTTGGCAGAGTCACTTTCAAAAAATAAACCGGCCTATATTTGGGGAGGGTTTGGCATGCAGCGCCACCAAAATGGCGGACAAAATATTCGTGCAATCAATGCTCTTGCGGCGATTACGGGGAATCTGGGCAGGAAGGGGAGCGGCGTTCAATTCGCACAGCGGGCGACCTGGAAATTCAGCTATAACATTCTCAAAGCTGAACCGAATAATAGACCGACAGGAGTCCGGCCGCTTGATTTTAATGATTTCGCAAATGAATTGCAAAAGCATCAGGATCCTCCCGTGAAATTTCTTTGGATTACGAGCAGGGATTTACTGACCCAAAGCGGGGATATTGGAAAGCTGAAGCAATCTCTGCAAGCATTGGAGTTAATCGTCACGCTGGAACATTTTTTAACCGAGACCGCAGCCTTTTCTGATATTGTGCTGCCCGCGACCACGCAATTTGAGGAGTGGGATGTGCTTCCGAGTTATTGGCATCATTGGATCAGCATCAATCAGCCGGCCATCAGTCCCTACTATGAAAGCAAGAGTGAGTTGGAGATCGCACGGATGCTTTCCAAACGGTTAAATGAGTACCAGGAAAGTTTCAGTGCTTTTCCAACGGACCTAACGGATGAGGAATTTATTGACCAGGAATTTACAGATGATTTTTACCAGTCGTTGCAAATTCAAGATTGGCGGGAATTGCTGAACGGTCCACGCAGGGTCAATCTTCCGAAAACAGCATGGGAAACCTTAGAATTCAAAACGCCTTCAGGGAAAATGGAGCTTTTCTCAACACAGGCAGAAAACGAACAGCTCTCGCCTTTTGGAATGGCCCTGCAAAAAAAGCAAACTAGAGAGGAATATCCCTATCTCCTATTGTTAAATCATGAGCCATTTCGAATCAATTCGCAATTTCAAAACCTGCATTCCTATAAGCAAATCAATCCGGAGCCATGCATCTATCTGCATCCTACCCTGGCAAAGGACAAAGGGATTCAGTCTAATTCACTGATCAAACTGTTCAATGCTAATGGAGCAATTACAATTCGCACCAAATACTCAGAGGATGTAGAGTATCAAACACTCGTGATTCATCCCAATCATCCCTTGATTAATCAGCTAATCAGCTTTATTCCTGCTGATATGGGGAAAAGAGTCACCGGCGGAAACGGGAACGCGCTTAATGATCTGTATGTTAATATTGAAAAACTCTATTAAAAAAGTATGGATGGTTTCAGTTGCTGGAATCGAATTCCATACTTTTCTTTTTTTTGCTCGTTTTAAAAGATTATTGCTAATAGGGATTCGCAAATAAAAGGCTAGGTTTCTTCGCAAATAAAACAGTGATATTCGCAAATAAATGTTCAGCTTCCGCAAATAAAAATCAGGAATGGTGCTCTTCATTTTAGATTCGCAAATAAAACTCGTATAATCGCAAATAAAAGTGCTGGATTCATAAATTCTTTTTTTATAAAAATGTGTCGGAAATATTGTGAAAATATGAGCAAGATGTGACAAAAGCGTCGGCTTCATTCTTTTTACACCAGCGGCTTCGAAAGCTTGTAGATACTTCTACATTTGCTCACTCCTGAACATGGTATGCTGAATTCAACATCCTGAAGGGAGTTAAATCGATGATGAAAAAGTTTCTATTTCTCCTCCTTACTGTCATGATCGCAGGTTCACTGACCGGGTGCAGCGAGAAGGCAAATGATGATCTAAAAATGAAAATTCAATCCTCCGCTAATGAAAATTATCTGGGTAATCCGCATCCCATCGTGAAAGAGGAAATGAAATTAACTGAAGAAGAAAAAGTGGAATTCAATAAGCTTCAACAAGAAATCTTGTCCAAAAAAGAGGGCGAATCCAATGAATGAACCATTGATTGGCAAACAGCATGATCGATTCGAAATGTACCAGCTTTTTTGGCATTACTATCGAGGGGATTTGCTGAAATTAACTCATGGCGAATGGGGAACGGCTGCAGCCTTCCTTTCAAGCAAGCCAAGCCTAGTTCAGAATGAATGGGGAACAAAAGCGGTAAACCTGCTAGCTGGCATCAACGATCAAACACTCGAAACCTTCGAATATGATTATAACCGGCTGTTTGTCGGACCTAACAAATTACTAGCGTCTCCCTATGAGTCTAGCTATCGAAATATCGACGGAACCGTGATGCAGGCAGAGACATTGAAAGTACGTAACTTTTATTACCATGAAGGGCTGCAGGTAGACATGGAGGGGCAGATTCCTGATGATCATCTCCATTTAGAATTGGAATTTATACTACATGTAATCCGATTCGAGGAAAAGCAGGATATCTTGAGGCTGTTTTTGAAAAACCATCTTTTGAAATGGTATGAGGCTCACTGTAGCAGAATTGAGGAGCATAGCCGAAATCCGATTACTTTGGCGTTTGCCTATTTATTAAAAGGATTTTTGCAGCAGGAAAAATTATCAATAGAAGAAGAGGAGGCCGTCTTATGTTAACAGAATCGATTACACGCCGAAATTTCATAAAAGGTTCAGCTTCCTTAACGGCCCTTTTGGGACTGGGGACCGCCGGAAGTCAAGCGCCAAACGGGCTCGTTCAGAAAGCAGCTGCGAAAGCAAACGGAAAAGTGGAACAATTCTATAATGCCTGTCCGCGCAATTGCTATGATACATGTTCTATTTTAACTACGGTGGAGGACGGCAGAATTACCTTTATCACCGGAAATGAAAAAAATAACTATACAAAAGGACGCCTTTGTGTAAAGGGAAATACGTATCCCCGCGTGGTCTACTCACCTGACCGGATTAAATATCCAATGCGGCAAAAGGGCCGGGGAAGCGGGAACTGGGAACGGATTAGCTGGGATGAAGCGTACACGATCATTGCCAAAAAGATTTTGGAAATTAAAAAGGAATACGGCAGCACATTGCCAATCTGTCTAAATAAATATTCAGGCAACTTTAATATTCTAAACTATGCAACAGAAGGCATGCTGTCAAGTATCGGCTATACAACCCGTGCTCAGGGAACGCCATGTGATCCAGCCGGTTCGGATGCCCAAGGATTCGATATGGGCGCTCCCTATAATAACGATCCGGAGCAATTTCTCGACGCAAACTATATCATCCTTTGGGGAGCTAACCCTGCCTGGACCTCGGCACACTCGATGTATTTTATTGAGCAGGCGAAGGAGCGCGGGACAAAGCTAGTCGTAATAGACCCGCTGATTACCCAAACAGCCTCCAAAGCCGATGAGTACGTCCAGGTGAAAGCAAGTACAGATGGGGCGCTGGCACTGGGCATGATCCGCTATATTTTCGATCATCAATTGTATGACAGAGATTGGGTGACCGCAAATTCAATTGGTTTCTCAGAATTTTTCAGTTATGTAAACAAGAATATTACCGTTGAATGGGCGGCGGAAAAAACCGGCGTTCCACAGCCGGTCATTGAACGCTTGGCACGTGAATACGCGACAGCCAAACCAGCCAACATTTGGATTGGTTTCGGGATGCAGCGCCACGTAAACGGCGGTGCCATGGTCCGGGCCATCGATGCCCTTGCCGCGATTACTGGAAACATCGGCAAACGAGGCGGCGGTGTCAACTATATTGGCGAAGAAACATGGGGCTTCAATTACTATACGATGGGCTTTGAAGCACCAGAAGGAAGCGGTGGCAACGAGGATCGTTATGTGAATATGAACAATTTCGGAGCCCAGGTGTTAGCAGCCGATGAACCGCCGATTAAGATGATGTGGATTGCCTGCCGTAACCCGTTAGCGCAAGATCCGGAACCGACCGTTGTCAAAAAAGCGTTTGATCAAATGGATTTGGTCGTGACAGCCGATTTATATATGACGCAAACCGTTGAATATTCCGACATTGTTTTGCCTGTCACAACCCCGTTTGAGTCGGTCGGAATCAATGTTAGCTACTGGCACTATTGGATGAATGTTAACGAACAAGCGATTAAACCACTCTATGAAGCAAAGAGCGACTTAGAAATCGCCATGGGTCTATCGAAAAAATTAAACCAGCTGAGTCCCGGTTCTTGTACATTTCCAACCTCAGGCGACCCGCAGGATTGGGTCGAAAAAGAGTTAAATGATGAAATAAAAGAGTTGTTTAACATCGAGAGCTGGGAAGACCTCAGGAAAAAAGGCGGCACGGTAAAAGCAAATGAACGGATTACAGTTGCTTGGGAGGACTTAGAGTTTAGAACACCCTCAGGCAAATATGAATTTTATTCAAAACAAGCGGTTGAATACGGCCATCACCCGCTGCCTGTATTTACAGAACCGTATCAAACACCGAAGGAATATCCGATTCGCTGTATGTCGCCGCACTGGAAATTTGGCATCCACAGCCAATTTCAGCATCAAGATTGGCTGATGGCCATTCAAGATCATCCATTCCTCGAGATCCATCCAGAGCTGGCCAGGAAAAAGGGAATCCAGAACGATGGTATTTTGAAAATCATCAATGAAACTGGTTATATGACATTGCCAGCCAAAATCACCAAGATGGTGCCGCCGGATACCGTTGTGATGTATGAGGGCTGGTGGAAGGGCGTCAATTATACCGAGAATTTTACCGTAAAAGCGTTGGCGGAAGATATGGGGGAACACCTAAAAGGGCAGCGCGGCATTGCCTTTCACGATAACTTTGTCAACATTGAAAAAGCGTAAGGAGGAGCAACCATGGCGAAAAAGCTGGGGTTTTTAGTAAATATTGAGCGGTGCATCGGCTGTCACGCGTGTGAAATATCGTGTAAAAGTTTTTATCAGCTCGAACCGGAGATGCGGCGGCGCCGGGTAACGGAATTGCCGGAGGACCTTGTCGGTTCGCCTGTCCGGGCATTTGTATCAACCGCATGTAACCACTGCGAGGATCCGGCTTGCAAAAAGGCCTGCCCGGTTGGTGCCTATACGAAGCGAGAGGACGGCATTGTCGTCCATAATCAGGAATTGTGCATTGGCTGCCAAATGTGCGGCAAGGCCTGTCCATATAAAGTGCCCGTGTATAATCCAGTCAAAAAGAAGATGGACAAATGCAGCATGTGTTATGAGCGTTTAGATGTCGGCCAACAGCCAATCTGTGTGGAGAAATGTCCGTTGGAGGCGATTCAAATCGTCGATTATAATGAGGTCCAGCCCGCAAATGGAGTTAGTATCGTCCCGACATTTGCCGATCCTTCGATTACCCATCCAACGACACAGTTTATTTTGCCAAAGCCGGGCAAACAAACAAGGAGGTCATCGTAATGCATGAACTGCCACTCGTCATCTTTACAGTATTATCACAGCTAGCCGTCGGCGGGGTTGTGACGCTTTGGTGGATGGACCGGAAAAGCTCCATCCAACAGAAAACGGGATTGCTCATCTCGCTTTCGCTTGTCGTCATTGGCGGGATCGCTGTCATTGTCTCGCTGTTTCATTTAGGTCATCCATTTGCAGCTTACCGGGCTATTTTAAATATCAAGGTTTCCTGGCTCAGCCGCGAGGTCACCTTTTACGGCGCGTTTGTTGGTCTAAGTGTACTGTACAGTTGGTTTTGGTTGAAAGATGCAGCGGTCTGGCGCGGTATTACTGGCGCTCTCGCGGCAACCTTTGGCGGAATCGCGATCTTCTCTTCAGCTAAAATTTATATGATTCCAGCGATTCCCGCCTGGAATGGCATGACGACGATGCTGATGTTCTTTTTAACTTCGATTCTTTTAGGACCATTATTTGTAGGGGTGTTTTTAATCATTCGTGGGGAGTTGTCGGTGAAGATCACTACTTTTGTTCTATTTGGCTTCGTTACGGCAGCGATCGTGATGCTGCTCTATTTCTCAGGGCTTCAAGGAGGCCTGCCGCAAGCGGCTGAGAGCCTGCGATTGACAACGGGTCATTTGATCTTTTGGCTCCGGCTGTTCACTTTTGTCATCGCATTTGCCATTCTTGCGATCACCGCAATCGGCAAACAAAAGCACACGGGCGTCACCTACTCCGTGGTGTTCATGCTCCTATTAATCAGCGAATTCTTGGCCCGCTTTCAATTTTACGAAACAGCCGTTCATTTGTAGGTAAGTGATGCATGGGGACGGTTCTCATGCCTCATTTTTTAGATAGTTTTATAAGCTAGAGAGGAGGCTGGTTTGGAATGAATTTAATGACTTGGGTAAAGGCGATTGAGAAAAAAACTAACGCACTCGTGATTGAACCAAATCTTTGTACACGGTTGATATCGCCAAAAAGTACATGCCGGGAGTGTGTTGTTTATTGTCCAACAAACTGCATCACTTTTAAGAAAGATTCGATAGAGATTAGTGATTCCTGTTTAGAATGTGGATTATGTACAACCGTTTGTCCAACCAGCGCACTTTCCTCAAACCGGCCTTCTCTCCAGCATTTGGTCGAAGAAGTTTTGCACACATGCAAAAATAGCGAACACGTTTATTTGCATTGCCAAAGAAATCCCATTAAAGAGGAAGGGGTAGTTGCGGTGGCTGTGCCGTGCCTTGGCAGCATACCACGAGAAGCCTGGTTAACCTTTCTTGAGGAATGTGACAATCTATCGATTCACCTTCCAGACGGGGGCTGCGAGGGCTGTGAAATCAAACAGGGAGAAGCGGTATGGGAAAGAGAATTGGCTGCCGCCGAAGGAATGAGCGGAAAGCGGCTTGACATGGCTTTTGCCGTAAGGAAGTCAACGGAAATGGAAGAGCTGGATCAAGGGAAGCGCTCCCTATTTTATTCAGTATGGAGAGAATGGAAGGCCGTTCATAAGCTTGCAGTGAAAGAGGCTCTTGGAAGCGGAGAAATCAAACCATACCAGGCAAAGCTCAAGAACGATTCGGCTTCGCTCATTCGAAAAGAATGGAAGGAGGCAGCCAATGGTGTAATGGAAAGGGTTTTTAAAGAATCCACCTACCCCTATCAGGTGAAGCGAAACCTGCTGTTGGAACAACTAATCAAAAATAAGGACCTGCAAACAGTAAAGAATGTTCGGTTGCCAATGATCTTGTCTGATTGCACTTTGTGCGGAGCCTGTTCGATTCTCTGTCCCACCAATGCATTGATCCAAGAAACAGAAAATGGCGTCACACAGATTAAGCTCAATCCAGCAAATTGCGTCGATTGCAAACTCTGTGAGGAAATCTGCTATTTCAAGCAAATACAATTAGTAGAAGCAGAGAATCGCGTGTTGTTAAAGGGACAAGGAAGGGAATCGGTGCTGTTTCGAGCGGAAATACAATAATAATTTTGGGGTCAGTCTCTCGGTCATTGAACGCTTTGATGCACTGGGGGACTGGCCCCATTTTTCTAACTATTGATTTACTGTTTCCGAATTACCTTGAATTAAAGCAAATTGTTGAATTGTTAGTAAGAATGCATGAAAAACTTGAAGCTATGGATGGCAGACAGCTAAGAACGGAAGAAAAACTTGAAGCTATGGATGGCAGACAGCTAAGAACGGAAAGTAAGCTTAATGCAATGGATAATAGACTGCATAGTACGGAAATTAAACTTACCGCAATTGATGATAAACTCGAAATGGTATATGCAACGGTAAAAAGGATTGAGACCCAAACGGAAGATGTACTAGCTCTTTTGCAACTACAGAAAAAGAAACTCGATTTTGAAATGGAATAAATTAACAATAGGTGAACTGAAATGGAAAAAAGAATAAATTAAACAAAACAAGTGCCAGAGATCCTCAAGAAAAAGTGGGGAAGCCTGGCATTTTGTGTTTATTTTAGACTTAAATGCTTTTAATATCTTATACACCTTGCTCCAATTAATTAGTAAATGGATTCAGTGAAGATTCAAAAAAGTCACACTTCTATTGGCGGAAAATGGTATATTAGTACTGGGTCATTATATCTAATATAAGGAGCGTGTTAATGTGTTTAATATACTTGAAAATCAGATTGGTAGTCGATTACTGCTGCCGGGAAATGAACGCTATGAAGAAACAAGAAAAGTTTGGAATACGGCATTAGATAAAAAGCCGGCGGCCATTGTCGTTTGTGAAACAGAGGAAGACGTGGTTGCAGGAGTTCAGTTCGCAAAGGAAAATCATCTATCCATCTCCATTCGCGGTGGCGGGCATCATGTTGGCGGCTTTGCGGTTTGTGAGGGAGGCTTGATGATTGATTTATCACAAATGCGGAACGTAACCGTGGATGAATCTAGACAAGTGGCACTCGTAGAAGGTGGCGCTACACTTGGGGATATCGACCTTGAGACGCAAAAATATGGATTAGCGGTACCGACTGGCACAGTATCTGAAACAGGTGTAGCTGGTCTCGCTTTGAATGGCGGACTTGGTTATTTAAGAGGAAAGTATGGTTTAACATGTGATAATATCGTTGGTGCAAGAGTGGTAACAGCAGACGGTGCAGCCATTGATGTGAATGAAGACAACTATCCTGACCTGTTTTGGGCTATCCGTGGAGGTGGCGGCAATTTTGGTGTCGTCACAAAATTTGAATTTGACTTACATAAAGTAGGACCAGAAGTATATGCCCTAGACGTCATGTACGATTTTAAAGATGCAAAAGGCATTATTCAAAAGCTGCAAGCATTCTTGGAACAAGCTCCTGATGAGGCAGTTTCTATTAATCTAACGGCAACCGTATTGCCGCCTGCTCCGTTTTTACCAGAATTCTTACATTTTAAAAAGGTCATTATGTTTACAGGAATATACGCTGGAGTTGTATCAGAGGGTGAATCTACTTTAAAGCCGCTGCGCGAATTGGCAGAACCAATCATGGATCATACAGGTGTAATGCCATTTGCAGAATACCAAAAGAAGCTTGACCCGATGGTACCTGAACACGTTCGTGTTTATGGAACCTCGTTGCACTTTGATCAACTAACGGACGTAATTATTGACCAGCTTCTATATAAAATCGATAATGCACCTGCTCCAAGTATTTTGGTACAGCTATGGGCACTTGGCGGAGAGATGAACCGAGTACCTGCAACGGCTACACCTTATGCTATTAGGGATGCGAAATTTGTCCTGTTGGTTGATTGCATGGCTATGGCAGGGGATGACGATCTTTGTAAACAATGGATCGATTCTGTCTACGGTGGATTGCTGCCATTTTCCCATAAGAAGGCATCCTATCTCAATGCAATTGGTGAAAATGAACAGGCAACAACAAATGCATTTCAAGAAAACTATGCAAGATTGGTAGAGATTAAGGAAAAATACGATCCAGAAAATCTTTTCCGACACAACCATAATATAAAGCCATCCAATTAAGTGGCAGAATAGTAGTTGATAATAGCCTGAAAGAGATATAGGATTGATTTTCGAGGTCGCTTGCTACACTTTGGGAACAAGGATTAACCCATAATGAGTTAATCCTTGTTGCATGTTAAATAGAAGTAATTTAATTATCATTAATCCAAACGAAGTGGATCTTCGGACAAAACCGGTGAAAAAAGCAGAGGAACTGTCCGAACCTGGGGTCCCTTCGGACAAAACTGGTGAAAGAAACAGAGAAACCGTCCGAACCTGGGGTCCCTTCGGACAAAACCGGTGAAAAAAGAAGAGGAATTGTCCGAACGAAGTGAATCTTCGGACAAAACTGGTGAAAGAAACAGAGAAACCGTCCGAACCTGGGGTCCCTTCGGACAAAACTGGTAAAAAAAGCAGGGGAACTGTCCGAACGAAGTGGATCTTCGGACAAAACAGGTAAAAAAGCAGGGGAACTGTCCGTAAGAAGGGTTTCTTCGGACAAAACCGGTGAAAAAAGCAGAGGAATTGTCCGAACTAAGTAGAAATTCCGAAAAAATATCCGCCGATCAGTGTTTCCGGTAGTTTAATAGCGAATTCGTATATCTCCCTGTGGAAATGATTGGTAGTACCTTGCTATCTGTTGTAAAATAGGCCTAATCAGTTGTCATCTCTCGATATTAAGGTAGGTGTTCCTCATGGGGAAATGGGTTAGGACAGGAACGATTGTATTAATTTTATTCGGAGTCCTAATGATTTATCTGAAGGATGTTTATTATCCTGCTCTTCCAATCGATTCAGTTTCAAAATCGGAAGTAATAAACAAGGTGAATAAATCCAATGGAAATATTGTTAAAATCACAGATGAAGACAGTTACCAATGGTATATATCAGAAATGAAACAAGGGAGAGCGTATGAAAATTTAAAAAGATTGATGGAAGATAAAGGCTGGTTTTTTAAAGAACAACTAGGTTCGGGCTTTGTTTTTCAAAATGAGCAAGGGGAAATAATGGTTTCCAGTGAAATGTGGACCAGAAAATATGTAATCTTTCATTTTCCGAAAGGTATATAATGACCATGTTTCAAGATATATTAGCAAACGATAATTATATTATGTTAATCAAAAACTACCCACTCAATAGTTTACAATTTTATGAGGATAAAAAAGAACACACTGAATCAGTGTGCTCTTAAACATTAATGACCAGCAACTTTCTCAAGTCCACCAGGCTTGTTATGAACGGCAATTTTATCAATAAGTTTAATACTTTCCGTATTTAATCCTTTTAAATGAACTTTGACACCGTTTTGATGATACTTAATGACCACTTTGTCAATCGCTCCAACCGCCGAGTCATCCCAGAGGTGAGCATTTGATAAATCAATATCAATCTCATTAACAGCTTCTTTATAATCAAAACTGCTGACAAAGTCTGTTACGGAAGCAAAGAAAAGTTGACCAGAAACATGATAAACCTTCTTATGAGAACCTTTTGCAGAAAGACTAGTTACTTTTACTTTTGAAATTTTTGAGGCAAAGAAAATAGCACTTAAAATAATTCCTACCAATACGCCTAAAGATAAGTTATGGGTTTTTACAACTGTCAAAACGGTCACAATCATAACAATCGTGTCTGTAACCGGAATTTTTCTGATTGCTTTTAAGCTAGACCAATCAAATGTACCGATTGAAACCATAAACATGACACCGACTAATGCAGCCATTGGAATCTGTACGAGGAAGCCTTGCAGCGAAACAATAAGTGTTAATAAAAACGCACCCGCAACAAATGTAGATAAACGGCCTCTACCGCCAGACTTAACATTAATAACGGTTTGTCCAATCATCGCACATCCAGCCATACCGCCGAACAAACCAGATACGATATTGGCAATCCCTTGGCCACGCGCTTCTTTGTTTTTATCACTTTCTGTATCGGTCATGTCATCAACAATAGAAGCCGTAAGAAGGGTTTCCACTAATCCAACAGCAGCGATCGATAAGGAATACGGAAAAATAATTTGCAACGTCTCAAAGTTAAATGGTATGTCTGGAATTAAAAATGCAGGTAATTTAGACGCTAATTCACCCATATCTCCAACAGTACGAACATCACTGCCCGTAAAAATTGCGATGGCTGTAATAACAATAATGGCTACTAATGGCGATGGAACAGCTTTCGTAAATCGAGGCAGGATATAAATAATCGCTAAAGCCCCAGCAACCATCGCATACATTTGCCATGATGCACCTTTGAACTGAACAAGTTGAGCCATAAAAATTAAAATCGCAAGAGCATTGACAAAGCCTGTCATAACCGAGCGAGGCACAAATTTCATTAAACGACCTAACTTTAAAGCTCCCATAATGATTTGGATGACACCAGTTAATATTGTGGCAGCCAGTAAATATTGCAACCCGTGGTCTTTCACTAATGTCGTCATCAATAATGCTGTTGCACCCGTAGCAGCTGAAATCATCCCAGGTCTGCCACCAACAAAAGCAATGGTAACCGCAATACAAAACGAAGCATATAATCCAACCATTGGGTCGACACCAGCAATGATGGAAAAGGCAATTGCTTCCGGAATTAAAGCCATTGCAACCACTATCCCAGAAAGAATATCTCCCTTGATATTTCCAAACCATGAATATTTAATTGTGTTTACATTCAAACTGAGCACATCTCCCTTTATTTTGTTATTTTTTTTTGACTTTCAACTCTCATGAAAGTCGGGGCCGTTGTTAACAAAACAAAGTATAAGCGAATGTGACAAATTTGTGAAATCCCATGAAAACGGACACAAATTACTGATTCTTTTTCATCCTCTATTTTTCTTTGATTTTCGTCACAACCACTACTTTTTAGTGAAAATTCAACGGAACAGGAAGAAACATTTTTTTGCAGTATAATCCCAATAAGTATGTTGGATGCGAAGGCGGTCAAACCAAGCCGCTTGCAGTTTGCAGACCGTACTAGAAGATACAAATAAATTTAACAAAATTCCCCTTAACCTGTTAAAATGAAACCATATACTACTAGTGAGACCCAAATAATGCTAATCCGGTGGATTGCCCAAGGAAAATGTGAAGGTGATAGGGGAGATATATAGTGAAAAAGAGGTCAAGGTTGCGCAGACGTATTCGGGAATGGCTAAATAAAAGACGAGTGCGGAAAGAAGAAAACCCGCTCCCTAGTTTTTCAAACCGTAGTATAAATGACCGTCAGCAGCAATTAAACAAGCCGGAAGAATTGTCTAATGATTAACCAACTAACCTAAGGAAATGGCTGATATCAGTTCAAAAAAATAGGTCCAAACAAAAATGACGTGTGCTAATACACGTCATTTTGAGTTTTATTAAGAAATCATGAATGAAAAGTTAATAAGGTAAAGTATTTCCTTTTTTAGATTTAGTTATTAAAATCATGAGCAATACATGCATAGGTTTATTGACGATTTTATTGAATTTGATGCACTATAAAAAAACTTTCTTTTAAGGCAAATGTTACGATTTGTTATGATTTGATAGAGCTGGAGATAATAATACCTATACCTTTTCCGCTTTTCTGAAGGAAACTAACCCTGCATTTTCGAAGAACTTCAAGTGCTTAGTATAAAATAGTGAAGATATATCGAAAGGTTTCTGCTGATTTTTTACGGTTTTCTCACCCATTGAAAGTTCTTGGATGATAGCAACTTTTATTTTAAAAACACCACAGGAACGGTTCGCCTCGTTCAAATCGGGCCACAGTCTTGTCCATGGTCTTGAAAGGTAGGAGAAAGAAACATGACAGAAAATGATTGGTCTCGGACTGACCGGAGAAAAAACATACAAGAACAACAACAAAGTTCTTCAAAACAGGATGAGAATAAGAGGCCAAGAAGAGGATTTTGGAAAAAATTCTTATACATTTGTCTTACACTAGGCATTGTACTGTTCTTGTTTGGAGTGGGCGCTTTTTACTGGATCATTAAAGACGCTCCTAAGTTTGACGAAACGCTATTAAAGGATCCTTTATCTTCCAAACTTATTGCTAGTGATGGGAAAACCGTCATTGCCGAAATCGGTAAAGAGAAACGGAATGAAATTAATACTAAGCAAATACCTGATGTCTTAAAAAATGCTGTTTTGGCCACAGAGGATGCCCGTTTTTATCAGCATCATGGAATTGATGTTAAACGTACTCTTGTTGCTGTTTGGACAAATATTACGACTGGTTCTTCTCAAGGCGGCAGTACGATTACACAGCAAGTTGTGAAAAATTCTTTCTTATCAATTGAAAAAACCCCTACAAGAAAAGTGCAGGAATGGTATTTAGCCATTCAATTAGAAAAAAAGTTCTCTAAGGATCAAATCCTAGAAATGTATTTTAACAAGAATTTATATGGCAATGATGTATATGGCGTCGCAAAAGCGGCCGAAAGGTTCTTCGGGCTTGGTCCCGATGAGTTAAATAAATTAACACTGGAACAAGCAGCACTCCTTGCCGGGATTCCACAAAGTCCCAATAACTATACACCTACTGTTGAAAATAATCTTGATGCAGCAGAAAAACGAAGAAATATGGTTCTTTATTATATGAATAGACATGGATATATTTCCAAATCAGAAATGGAGAAAGCACAAAGTACACCAATTGAAGATACATTAAATATTCAAAAAGCGGCATCAAATAAATATCAAGCCTTTGTTGATACTGCCATTTCAGAAGTACAAGAAAAAACAGGTGGGAATATTTTTGAAGATGGATTAGAAATTTATACTACCATTGACCCAAATATCCAGCAAGTTACGGAAGATGTTCTTTCAACAAATGATTATATCAATTTTCCTGATAATGATAAGCTGCAAACAGCTGTTATCATTACCGAGACTCAGACAGGAGCCATTAAAGCCATTGGCGGAGGAAGAAATTATCAAACCGGCAAATTTAACTATGCAACAAGGATTAAACGTCATCCTGGTTCTACGATTAAACCAATTCTTGACTACGGCCCAGCTATTGAAAAATTCAAATGGTCAACTGGACACATAATAAAAGATGAGAAGTATCAATACTCAAATGGAGCCCCTATTCGAAATGCAAGTCATACCTATGCAGGAGATAAAACGATTAGAGATCATCTGGCCTGGTCACGTAATATTCCTGCATTAAAAACATATCAGGAAGTAGGAGCAGACTATGCCACTGATTTTGCCAATAGCCTTGGTTTTCCTATTACAGAATCTCAAAAAGCAAATGAATCGAATGCAATAGGCGCCATTGATGCAGCATCTCCATTAAATATGGCTGGAGCGTATGCAGCTTTTGGGAATGGAGGTTACTATGCAGAACCATTTACTGTTTCCAAAATAATTTATCCCGATGGAACGGAAAAGAACTTAGCTTCAAGTAAAAAGAAAGTAATGGAAGACTCTACTGCCTTCCTCATCACAGATATGTTACGAACAGTGGTGGATTCAGGTACAGGAACCATGGCAAATGTTAGTAGTCTTGATATAGCTGGAAAAACAGGAACAACCAGCTTCGATCAATCAGCAATAGAGAAATACGGTTTACCTAATAATGCAACAAGAGATGCATGGTTCGTAGGTTATACACCGCAGTACACAGGTGCTGTTTGGACAGGCTACACAGAAACTACTTCTTCAGATGACTATTTAGGAAGCAAAAGCGAGAACTTCTCTAAATTAGCGTTTAAAGAGATTATGTCACGAGCAGCTACCAGCACGGAAGGATTTATACAACCAAGCAGTGTTGGAAAATTGGGCAAGGAATACTATGTACAAGGCGGAGAAAAGCCACCAGCACCTAAGATTGATAAACCAACCAATGTTCAGGCGAAATATGATGAAGCTTCAGATAGCATTCAATTATCATGGAATTATGCTTCTGAAACCAGTTCAGAAACAACCTTTGATGTTTCTTATACAGTGGATGGAATTACAACAAAACTAACATCTACAAATGAAAGCCAAGCAGTACTTCAAAGCCCGGAGAAAGGAAAATCATATACACTTACAATCGTTGCCATTTCTGAAGAGATAAAAAGTGATCCAGCATCTGTTTCAATAACAGTTGAAGAAAAAACAGAAGTGCCAAACAGTCCAACCAATTTGCAAGCTTACTTTGATAAAGACTCTAATAATATTGTTATTAAATGGGACAACAATAATGCTGTTACTCAAAATGTCAAATTTACCGTTTGGTTTACTGTGAATGGCCGTACGTATAGATTGAGGCCCATCACAGAAACACATGCAACGTTAAGTAAGCCTAAACCAGGTCAAACTTATGCCATTTCTGTTACAGCATCAAATGATGCAGGTACCAGTGCCCCGGCCGCTACTTCAGTTACAGTTGAATATTGATACTGAAAGTAGTAACGAGAAACACCACAGGGACGGGACGGGTTCATAAACTGGGGCAATCGGAAGTTTCGCCCGGAAAAAGGCACAACTAGTAGTTCTTAGCTAGTTGTGCCTTTGTTCTTCCACTAACGAATGCAGTTTAGTTAAATTAGAAATGGTCGAAGAAAGGCTTTTGTCTAATAACCTCAAGGGGTATCTTATTTGTCATGATGAAAGAATAAAAACTGGATGGGCCGAATAAATCATAGTGATCTTGTTTTTTTGTATTCTCAAAATAACTGATTGGAGTATTTCATTGAGAGTAGTCGTTATATGCCCGACAGTCGAAAATGAAGGTAATTTTTTTGCCAACTTTTAACTTTGAAGGATTACACTATACAGTGAGGAGATTGATTTTATGCAAGTTA
>NZ_JBLVQN010000028.1:0-79140 GCF_058323225.1 Neobacillus sp. PVCKKU3 | reverse complement strand
TATATCACTGGTTACTCAATTAAGGATTAGACTACTTATGTTTCTAAGCATTTTTTGTAAGATAAATTGTATATCAAATTGTGGGGGTACAACAGCCATTGTACCACTACGATTTGTGGTGCATTTCCCTATACAAATTTTTGTGGAATTTTCACCCAAATGGATTTACACCAATTAAAAATGAGTGTCAATTTCATATGCAAATTGGCACTCATTTTAACTTGCATTTTTAATGTTTGCGATAGTTAACGGAACCCGTTAGACGATCTCACCGCTTTTTTTTCATTTAAATCTTCTTTCTGTTAAAACTCTACCCACAATTTCTCCGTAAAAAAAGACACCCCATAAGGGGGCTGTTGACAATCTAATAGGATTTTCCAAAACCTGTGTAGAATTTATTCTATACAGGTTTTTTATTGGGGGAATTATTATGATGGGTCGAAAAGACGAATATCAGAGTAAATTGGAGTTCATTGATCTAAATGTTTTTGTACCTTCAAACCATCTTTTACGCCGAATAAATGAAAAAATCGATTTTACATTTATATATAGCAAAATGGAAAAGTATTATTCGAAACTTGGTAGGAAATCACTTGATCCTGTTCTTTTATATAAAATGTTACTTATTGGTTATCTTTATAATATTGATTCAGAACGTCAGCTTGAACAAGAAGTCCATTTAAATATCGCTTATCGATGGTTTTTAGGACTTGATTTATCAGATCCTGTACCCGACCACTCAACATTTAGTCAAAACCGTCGTAGAAGATTTAAGGGTAGTACAGTTTTTCAAGAAGTTTTTGATCATATAATTAAACTTTGCATAGAGAAAGGGTATGTTACCGGAGAAGTTATCGTAACAGATTCAACCCATATTAAAGCAAGTGCCGCGAAAGACAAAGTTGAGAAAGTTGTTGTTGAGAAGACCCCTTCGCAATATCTTAATACACTTGAAGAAGAAGCGAGGAAAATTGAAAAGGAACTAGAAGAAAAAAGAAAAGAAACAGGTAAACAAAAACGAGGTAGAAAACCAAAAGATCCATCAACTAAAAATGTTTCCATTCCCCAAACCGATCCAGACTCTGGGCTGTTAAATCGTCCTGGGAAACCATCAGGTCCTCACTATTTAGCCCACACAAGTATTGATGCCAAAAATGGAATCATAGTAGATATTCACCCAAGTGCTGGAAACCTTAATGATTGTGAACCCTTTGTAGAAAGATTAAAAGTAATTAAAGAAAAATTTAATTTAGATATTAAGAATGTTGGAGCTGATAAGGGATATGATACAACCCCTATTCATCATGGGTTAAAAACATTGGAAATTACGGGATATATTAGTCCTACTCAGTCTAACACAGCTCATAATTCTACTTCTTATCGAGATTTTGTATACCATGGTGAAACCGATACATACATCTGTCCAAATGAAAAAGAACTCCATTTTACTCATCTAAGACGAAAAAATGATCAACAGGTTTACAAAGTATATTCTGCGAAAGCAAAAGACTGTAAAGTCTGTCCATTTAGAGAGCAGTGCTTTGGAATAACAGCGAGTAGAAGAACTATTGAACGTCCAATTGCACACGAATTATTGGAAGCAAATAAAGAAAGAGCAAAGACCGATGAATACAAAGAAGTTCAAAAACTAAGAAGAGTTTGGTGCGAAGGTTCCTTTGGAACCATGAAGACGAAACACAACTTACTTAAAACTAATAAGAGGGGCATTGAAAAAATTCTTGAACAATGCCTCTTTTCGGCGTTGGCATTGAATTTAAAACGGATGATAAAGGTAATAAATTAACATCAAAAAGTGTGGAAAGTGGTTATAAAAAACACCCCAAAAATTAGAAAAAACAAAATGGGAAAGGAATTTCAACTCCTTTCCCATTTTGTCAACAGCCCCATAAGAGGATGCCCTTTTAACTACCCTATTTCTGATACTTTGACAACTTGGAAGTTACTCCCGAGGACTTTCGTTCAGGCGGTTTTGCTTTCAGATTGGAAGCCCAGGAAACAGAGGATTCATATCTCTCTGCGTGTTCCTTCTTGACGAGATATTGCAGACGCTCTTTGTTTTTCTCCAGTGATTCTTCCAAGGATTGCAGGCGGCGCCTCGGGAAAGACAGCCCTGCCAAAATTGTCGTAATCGTCGGATCCCCTTCCGTTATATAGGTTCCCTCAAATAGTTCTAAAGGCTCCCCAATCCCCTCAAAAATAGAAGGCGCATTAATGAGCTTCGTGACTGTCTCCGGCCCTTCATATATAAGACCCGCCCTAATGACCCCAACTGTATCGACAGGGCAAAAGATGGAGGTTGCCCAAGAGCGTTGAATGCTTTCGGCCACTTCTGCCGTCGTCTTCGCATCAGTAACAGGTGCCGAAGATATCAACGTTACTCCCCTTGTATTGAGGATATTCATCAAATCCGTTTCATCAAAATTGCCGTAAAATGAACTCTTTTGTGTTACTTCCAGGACATGGCTGATGGCCTCCATAACCTGATGGTTGGACTGAAGATAAACTTGCTGCTTGCTTGATTGCGGATTTACTTTACGCATTTGATCGTTATCCACTAGAAATACGGAAGAAATGCCTTCAATTTTGGAAATCTGCTCAATGCATTCAGCCGCATTGATTCGATTCCCTGCCAGCACATTCCGCTCAGGCACAACCGCAATCGCCCCGATGTTCATACCCGGCAGCTGGTCTAATAAAATATCAATTAACAGAGGACTCATCCCCGAACCAGTTCCTCCGTCTGTCGAAAAAGCAACCAATAGCAGCTTCACATTTTTAAAGGACTTTTTAACAAATTCAATCAGTTCCCGGTAATGCTCATGAACCGCCCGTAATCCAACTGAACGGTCCTGCCCTGCACCATTATACCCGGGGACAAAGTATTTCTTTTCAACCTTTGTATTGACTGCCCCATCACGTTGATTAGTGTTGATAAGGGCAGTTTGAAAGCCCATCGTCGTTGCTATTTCAGCGATATTTCCTCCTGCTTGACCTACCCCCAAGATGCCGATTGATTTCACCTTATCGCCTCCTTATCTACTATGAAAATATTCATTTTTTGCGGATTTAGACTTATCCATTGAAAAATTGGCCTGTCTAATAAGTGCATTTACGCCGCAAAAAGGATTTTCGAAAGGTACACGACGATGGCAACGGTAACACTGCTGATAATGGTCGTTAACAGGACTGCTTGCGAGGCATATTCCGGATAATTATCATACTCAAGCGCGAGAAGGGAACTATTTCTCGAGGTCGGAAAGGAACTGGCTATGAATAACGCTTGAGCCGTAATCCCTTTAAGACCAAGAATTGTGATAACGAAAAAACCAACGATCGGCGAGATCATCAGCCTGCCGATGACAATCCAGACGATAGGCCGGGAAATGTGAGTAATTTTCAAATACGCAACCTGTGCACCTAATGTAACGAGCGCAACCGCTAAAAAAGCGTTCGACGCATTTTCAATTGGCTTCCAAATATATAAGGGAATTTCCACATGAAGCCATTTCAACAATACAGCCAACAATAGAGCGTAAATCACCGGCAGCCGCATAATTTTCCGCAAAACTTCCATCCCGCTGCTCTGGGCAGAAACACAGTTATATAAACCGTAAGTAAATGTGAGTATGTTTTGAAAAATCATGATGATGATTTGGATGGACATGGCGATCGGATTCGCGGCAAAAACCATTTCGCTTACCGGCAGACCGTAATTTCCGGAATTGCTTAAGACCATACTGTTTTTAAACGTTGAAGACAGCTTGCGGTCAAATTTGTTCGCTTTTGCAATTATCATACTGATAAGAATTAGAATAAAGTTAAACAGCATTAAAAAGCCTAACGTCTGACTAACGACCGCATTCGGCAAGTTGCTCTGATAAATATTGACGAAACAAACTGCAGGTAATAAGAAATACACTGTCAAAGTTGACAGTGTAGATAAATTTAACTTAACAGTCCGCTGCAAGATAGCACCTGCCACGATTAACACAAAGATCGGGAAAATGATATCCAGCAAAATATGAAACAATATATTCATTGAAAAACCTTCTCTCTCTATAACCAAAAATCCTATTTATTCTTTATCGTTATAATAAATCACCTCAGAAAGAAATTTGCAACCGGATACATTGCCAAACGCTTCCCTTGCTTCCTGCTCAGAATAAAATTCATACATTGAGACATTATTTTTTCCTAAAAAGACGGTAATAATCCACATATTGAATCCTCCAGCCTATTTTTCTATTAAAAAGGAATAATGCCTAAAACAATTGCAACGACAATCATCACCAATGTCGAGCCGCAAGCCCATTTTAGGAATGTACGCTGCAGGTCGCCGAAATCTTCGCCAACCATACCAACCAAGAGGTAGGTCGAAGGGACAAGAGGGCTTAATAAGTGAACAGGCTGTCCTAACAATGATGCCCGCCCAAAAAACGCCGGGTCGATTCCATATACACTCGCTGCTTTAGCAAGCAAAGGCAGCACCCCATAATAGAAAGCATCATTTGACATAAAGAAGGTTAATGGTGCGCTAATAATCGCTGTAATCACAGCAAAATGTGAACCTAGAAAATCCGGAATATAGGAAATCATTGTAGTTGCCATGGCATCTACCATTTTTGTACCTGTCAAAATACCTGTAAAAATCCCTGCCGCAAACACCATTGAAACAACTGACAAGGCATTGTCTGCATAGTTGGCAACTCGTTCCTTTTGATCGCTTAAGCGTGGGTAGTTAAGCGTAATCGCAATAGCGAATCCAAGCATGAACAAGACTGTTGTTGTAAGCCACTCTTGGATTAATGCCACTAATAGAGTAATCGTCAGAGCATAGTTTATAAGAATTAACTTAGGACGTTTTAGGTAGGCAGCCTCTGAAGTTGCAGCTACCATATTGCTCGTGCCAGGATCGATTTGCATGACACCGACCCGTTTCCGCTCTTTTCTTCCAAGCACGAAGGCCATGAATAAAACAAATACGATACCACCCGCCATACTTGGGATCACCGGTGTAAAAATATCTGACATTTCCATATGCAAGGCTGTCATTGCTCTAGCCGTCGGACCGCCCCATGGAAGGAGGTTCATTACTCCTGAAGCTGATACGGCAATTCCAGCAAGTGTTAATGGTCTCATACCAATCCGTTTATATAATGGCAGCATCGCTGAAATCGTTATCATATAAGTGGTCGTCCCATCCCCGTCGAGGGAAATTAATAGGGCAAGGACAGCCGTTCCAATCGCTACTTTGACTGGGTCCCCTTTTACCACTTTCAAGATTGTCGAAATGATAGGATCAAACACTCCGGCATCAATCATAATCCCGAAAAACAGAATCGCAAACAGAATCATAATTCCGGTTGGCGCAACACTTTTAATCCCCTCTAGCGCCATCGGTCCCATTTCCTTCCCAAAGCCGCCAATCAATGCAAAAATAACAGGCACTACCATCAGCGCGATCATAGCGGGAAGGCGTTTAGTCATAATCAATGTCATGAAAGTAATAATCATTAAAAATCCTAAAATTGCTAACAAATTAGTCACCCCTTTTGTTTGTTAATTAAATATAATCAAAATATTCTGGGGTGAAAACGTTACCAAAATAAAGTTCTTAACGTAATTTAAGTTGATTTTGTACATATTGTTCACGGGAGGGGGATTTTTCCAAAAGAAAAAGAAAGGCAACCTATTCGCCTTCCTTCATGATACTGGATAATATTTTCTTTCCGGCCTTCCGACAATTCCATATACTACTTCTGCTTTTAACTCCTGTTTGGAGGAAAGATACTCCAGGTATCTTCGTGCCGTAATCCGGGAAGCGCCAATTTCTTTGCCAACTTCCTCTGCCGAAAGGCCGTCTTTCCTTTTCTGAAAAACAGCTTTTACTTTTCCTAGTGTTATTTCATCGATGCCCTTCGGCAGCACTACGCTTTTGCCTTCTCTTTCTGCTTTCCCATTTCTAAAAAGAAGATCTACATAGTTTTGATTAATTTCCTGAGTGGAAGAAAGCAAGGTATGTTTTTTGATATATTCCTGGATAACATCATCAAATCTTTCTTTGTTTACCGGCTTGATCAGGTAATTTTCAACCCCGTAATTTAAAGCTTTTTCAAGAAATTCCTTATCGGTAGCAGCCGTGATCATAATAATACTAACCTTCGGATACTTTTCTCGTATCACAGGCAAAAGATCAGATCCAAGCATATCAGGCATATACACATCAAGAAGTAGAAAATCAGGCTTTTCCTTTTCAAGCACTTGAAGTGTCTGCTCACCATTTAATGCTTTGCCTACAACTTCTATTTCTTCAAACTTATTTAAAAATTTTTCATGCATATCAGCGATCCGAAAATCATCTTCCGCAATAACCGTTTTGATCCTATCCAACCATCTCATCCCCTTGCACGTTCTTTGGAATATAAACGGTAAAAATAGCGCCGCTTTCAGGATTGCTTTGCGCCTCTAACATCCCATTCAATTCTAATACAGCCTGTTCAGCATTTGATAAGCCAAATCCCCTCGGCACCGTACCCATTTTAGAGGAATAGCCCCGTTCAAAAAGGAGCGGTATTTCAGCCTCATCAAACCCTATCCCGTTATCAGAAATTTCAAAAATGATATCACTTCCGATATCTGTTGCAAAGAATTTAACAACAGGGTCTTTACTTCCGTAAACAGCTTCAAAGGCATTATCAATCAAGTTTCCTAGAATGACAATAAGGTTAGAAAGCTTAATATGGGCAGGCATTGCTTCTAAGTAACTGTCTGTATTAATCTCAAAGTTTATTTTCTTTTCTGATGCTTTTCCTAATTTTCCTAATAAAATAGCCTGTATTTTTGTATCTTTTATTTGCTTAAAAACAATTGAATTCTGAAACTGAAGTGCCTGGGTTTCACCTTGAATCATCTCGATAGCTTCCTTGTATTCCCCAAGCTGCAGCAAGCCCAGTAAAAAGTAAAGTTTATTGGTAAATTCGTGGGTCTGGGCACGGAGGTCCTCCGAATACCTTTTTACTTCAGATATGGTATTAATCATTTGCTCAATTTCCGTTTTGTCACGGAAAGATGCCACAACGCCTTTTATACCGTTTTTTCCATCCATGATTGGCGTACAATTCACGATCACGGTTTTATCATTCCAAACCATTTCCTTGTCCGTTTGCGAGGCTCCCGTTTTTAACACCTCATACAAATAGCTAGATGGAAACAGCCCATCTACCTTCCTGTTTCTTACGGTTCCTTGTAGCTGCAGAAGTTCCTTCGCCTGTTGATTCATCATCGTGATATATCCCATTTGATTGATTGCTAGAATCCCTTCTTTAACAGAATGGAGGACTGCATTTTTCTCCTTATAAAGGGTGGCAATTTCGTACGGTTCAAGTCCCATCGTATCTTTGCGGATGTTGCGGCCTAGTAGAATACTGCCGATTAGCGAAATGAATAAGGCAAATAATGAAACGATCAATACCCTTCTGATGTTATCGATAATTTGCTGATTGACATCTTCGAGAAGAAATCCGACTGACACAATTCCAATAATCTCTCCCTGTTTGTTTAATATCGGAGATTTTCCCCTTATCGATGGTCCAAGTGTTCCTTTCGCCTTGGAGACATAGTACTCCCCTTTTGTAAGGGCCCTGTCATTATCTCCTCCGGTCATCTTCCGGCCAAGTTTTGTTTTTTCAGGATGCGAGTATCTGAATCCATCTTTATTCCCAATTACAACAAATTCAGCACCCGTTTCTTTGCGGATTTTCTCCGCAATAGGCTCAATGATTATGGATGGGTCATCCGTTTTAAATGCCTCGATTATGGTCGGAATGTATGAAACAGTTCTCGAGATTTCTAGCGCCAGCCTTCCTTTGTTTTCCTCGATTTGTTTGCTTTCCATATAACTGTAAAATCCGGTCAACAACAAAATCAATATGAAACTAAGGATTAGAACCAGCCCGAATATCTTGGTTTGAAGGGATACTTTGATGTTCTTCATGATGCACACCCCCTTAAAAAATCTCTTTTTTCATTATAGTTTCTAAATATAGATTTTTCTTTAAAAACTAGCAAATTCATATTTTCTGTTAGTTTCCGATTATCAGCGACCTCCTTTATATTTTTTCAACATAACACAATTGTTATTTCTACGAAATCAAACTGTAATACTATTCTTTTTTTTCGATTCATAGAAATAGACACTAAGAGATTACGTTATATCAACCAGGAGGGAAATACCAATGATAAAATTAATAGCGACTTTAACGATAGTAGTTTCACTCTTATTTGCTTCACCTGTTTTTGCTTATACGGTTAAAACCGGGGATACAATGACTAGGATAGCAAGAGAACATAATATGACTTTACAAGATCTAGCGAATCGAAACCCGCAGGTTCAAAACCTCGATTTGATTTATGTTGGACAAACTATACATACTGGTGATTCTGAGGCTGAAATGACGGTAGCAAGGACAGTTGCTGTTAGAGCTGCGGCGGCATCTGCCGCGTTTAAACTTGAAGAGAATCAGGGATATTCAGAACAAGAACTAGATTTGTTGGCGAGATTGGTCAGGGCCGAGGCAGAGATTGAGCCTTACGAAGGAAAGGTGGCCGTTGCCTGCGTTGTTTTAAATCGTGTTGCGAGTTCGGCATTCCCTAACTCGATAAGAGAGGTTATTTATCAAAAGGGGCAGTTCCAGCCTGTCCGCAATGGGGCCATTAATAAACCCGCAGATGAGGATTCTATTAAAGCAGTACGAGAAGCATTGAACGAGAAAAGGGAACTAGTAGGAGATTCGTTATTCTTCTATAATCCGGCAATTGCAACCAGCCGCTGGCTTGATTCAAAGACGACAACCGCCTCTATTGGGGATCATGTGTTTAAGAGATAAAAGCTTTCGACATAAAAGCCAGCCCACACTACCGTGGTCTGGCTTAAGACTATTATTTAACAATCGATTCACTAAAAGTGATTCCACGATTATTCATCCCTTTTCCCCCTAGCTGTAAGGATGTCATCAATCCCTCATATGTGGCTTCTTCTAATGTTCTAGGTGCGAGGCAGTCTCCGATTTGTAAAACATGCGGTCCTAGATTCTTGATTTCTTCGTATAGTTCAGTATTTGGTATGCGTCCAAGCGATAGGACGATTGTATCCCAATTTTCCAAAGTTTCTTTTTCATAAGAAAATAGATTTCTAATTACTACTCCATCGCCCTTTATTTCTCCCAAATCATAATGTGGCCGCAGCTTAACTTTAAGTTGATAGAGCTTTTTCAAATATTCATTTCGTAAGTATTGATGGACTTCTTCTCCAATATAAAGCCGCGCCGAAATCAAAGTAACTTGATGGCCTTTTTCCCCTAATTCAATTGCCGCTTCCATTGCTGGCCAATCCCCAGCAAAATCAAAAACTAAGACATTTTTTCCAATTGGTTTGGCCCGTTTGTTGAACAGTTCATCGACCGTGAGAACTCGTGGATCTTGTATTCCCGGGATACTTGGGATATAAGGTCTGGATCCGGCAGCGCAGATAATTGCATCCGGGGACATTTTCACAATATCTTCGTATTGGACATTCCAACCTAGTTCAAGCTGTACCTTGCTATTAGATAACTTTCTTACATAATTATCGAGCATCGATTCAGCGAGTTCTTGTCTCATCGGCGCCCGTCTTAATGTATGCAATAATCCTCCTGCCTGGTCGGCTTTATCCGCCAAAACGACATCGTGGCCTTGTTCATCCAATGTCACGGCTGCCTGCATCCCCGCAGGTCCTGCTCCGATGACAAGGACCTTCTTCTTCTCACGCGGACTGTTCTTTAATTCATGAACCTCTCTTTCCTTCCCTGCTGAAGGGTTTTGCACACAGCCGATGGTTAATCCTTTATGATAATGACCAATACACGCCTGCAGGCAGCCAATACAAGCATCCATTAAATGAAGATTGCCGGAGATTGCCTTATTCGGCATTTCGGGATCAACTATCAAGGAGCGTGTCATCCCAACCATATCAGCTTTTCCAGATGCAACAATTTGCTCCGCCTCGACCGGGTCGACAATCCGTGAGCCGACAAATACAGGTACTGCCCCCGCCATTCGAATTTTAAAGGATTGAGGTGTCAAATACCCATGTTTGATTGGTGAAGGAGGAACAATATGTGTGGATCCTGCAAATGTACTCGAATCTCCTGCAGTCACATCAACAAAATCTACCCTTACGCGCTCCACCAAATATTCCACAATCTTAACCGCGTCTTTAACCGTTGTGCCATCCATGGTCATTTCATCGGCACTCATACGGATTCCGACCGTAAAGTCTTCCCCAACCACCTGCCAGACCCGTTCCATGACTTCTACAATAAAGCGCATCCGATTTTCAAATGATCCTCCGTATTCATCTGTACGTAAATTTGTGTGTTCCGCCCAAAATTGTGCAGGAAGATAGCCATGCGAGCAGCAGATCTCTACCCCATCCAGCCCGCCTTCTTTTGCTAACCTTGCCGAAATCGCAAATCCTTCAATCACCTCTTTGATTTCCTCAATACTCATCGGTTTAGGCATGGTGCTGAACCTCAGGCTCGGAACTGCAGAAGGTGCCCAAGCAGCATTTCGATATTCGCTTGAAACCACTTCCCTTCCACCATGAAATAATTGAGAAAATACTTTTGTCCCATATTGATGAACGCCTTTCGCTAATTCGAAATAAGCAGGTACGACATTTTCATCATACCCGGCAATTGTATTGGTGGTCAGCATCCCTGATGGATGAACCGCGGCGGCTTCGAGGATAATCAGACCCGCCCCACCCTTAGCCCTCGCAACATGATAAGCTGTCATATCAGCAGTCGGGATCCCATCAATCACATGATTGGTTTGGTGGGCCGTACTTAAAATTCTATTTTTCAAATCGGTTGTACCAATCGTGGTTGAACTAAATAAATGTTTAAAATTTGCCATAACATCACTCCTCAAAATATCTCTATATCATTTACTAGCAATAATCGTGCCAACTTTTTTCAAAAACTATTTTTCGATTATTTACCATTATTCAAAAAAATAATATATAATTGCTGGTAAATCTGAACTTTTTTTGCACCAACCGATGCAAAAATGCCTCAAATTAACAGTGTTCTTTGCTAATACTGATTCGAAGTCAAAGTCCAAGTCCTAAACAGCATAAACACCGATGCAAAATGTGTTCAATATGACAAAAAGGAAGTGAAAGTATGATCGGCGCAGACCAATATCAGCAAACCATTACCCATCTGATGAATGTAAGCGAATCTCTTCAAGAGCAATTAGACATTTCCCTTAGAAAAATTAAAGAACTAACGCAAATTCTGAATTCCAGCTATGATGAAATTTTTGTTACTGACGCAAATGGTGATGTCTTATTTGTTAGTGACTCGTGCAAATATTTTACCGGCCTTCCACCTGAGGCTTTTATTCATAAGAACATCCGTGAACTTGAAGAAAAAGGGATTATTAAGGAATCCGTTACGTTAAGAACAATGAAAACACAAGCGGTTCAATCTAATGAACAAACTTATCCAAACGGCAAGACTGTTCTTGCTACAGCAAAACCCGTTTTTGATGAGGAAGGAAAATTATATCGAATCGTCTGTAATTCGCGGGACATTTCTGAACTAGTGGAAATGAAAAGAAAGCTATCAGAAATCCATTCTCTTCATGAGGAAAATAAAATCGTCCTGACTGCCGGACGCCATACATTCATTACACAGGCACAAAATATGAAGTCTACACTGCAAATGGCCCAAAAAGTGGCACCACTGGATTCTTCCATCTTCATTCACGGTGAATCGGGTGTTGGCAAAGGTGTATTAGCAAGGATTATTCACGAACACAGCCCGAGAAAGGATAAACCCTTTGTTCAGGTTAACTGTGGTGCCATCCCGGACACATTATTGGAATCCGAATTATTCGGTTATGAAGCAGGAGCGTTTACAGGGGCCAATAAACGAGGTAAGGCAGGACTGGTTGAAATGGCAAATGGCGGTACACTTTTTTTAGATGAAATTGGCGAAATGCCCTTAGAGCTGCAAGTGAAAATTCTGCATCTTGTTCAGGAGAAATCGTTCAAAAAGGTAGGCGGTACATCCGAAAAACATGTGGATATACGTATAATTTCAGCAACAAACAAGAATCTGCTGCACATGATCGAACAAAAGAAATTCCGTGAGGACCTATACTATCGTTTGCATGTTGTACCGTTAAGAATCCCCCCTTTACGAGAACGCAAATTGGATATTTTAGGATTGACCGATTATTTTCTTGATAAATTCAATACGAAGTATTCGCAGCAAGTACAATTGGAAGAAGATGCGAAACTATTTATCCAGCTCCAGGAATGGCGGGGAAATGTCAGGGAGCTTGAGAATTTCATCGAACACCTTGTCGTTACTGCTCATCATTCGTTACTAAGCATAGAGGATTTACCCATTGCCATGGAACAGCGGATCCAAAAGAATATTTCACTGCAGGAAATGCCTTTGAAGAAGGCAGTTGAAGAAACAGAGAAGCAGGTGCTTTCCTATGCTTTATCGAAATATAAAACAACCAGAAAAATAGCAAAGGCCCTTGGGGTGAATCAAACGACCATTATGAGAAAACTCCATAAATATGATTTAACGGAATAAAGTACAAATTTTTGTTATAAGTAACGGAATTTTTAGAATTGGCACAGAATTTGCATTATCTTTATTGAAACCAATTAATGCAAAGGAGTGTTGTGGATGGGCGAATTTCTTTTTTCTATTGGCTATGGTGGATCATTGATTATTCTCGGTCTTATTTCACATCTATTTATTCGGAAAATGGACCAAAACATTGTTGCAAAACAACCTGTCAATACGGATGAAAAGGCGGAGATATCATGATTTATACAATTGGTATCATTGTATCCTTTATTTTGTACGTCCTAATTGGTGTGGTCCTTTCAAGAAAGGTAAAAAGTTCTGAAGAATATTATGTTTCTGGAAGAAAAGGTTCAACCTTGATGGTAACAGGGACACTGGTTGCTTCGTTTTTAAGCACCGTGTCCTTTATGGGAGAAGCAGGATTTTCTTATGAAGGCTATCCTATTCTTCTATTAATTCTAGTGACCTTTAATGCCACTGGGTACGTAGTGGGTGTCTTCTTTTTCGGGCGTTACTTGAGAAGAAGTAAGTCATTAACGGTTCCTGAATATTTTGGTAACCGTTTTCAGTCAAACAAAGTAAGGCTGGCCGCCGCGATTACCACGATCCTGGGAATTTCCGCTTATCTTGTCGCTGTTACACAAGGTGGGGCTGTGCTGCTGTCGGAAATTTCAGGTGTCTCCTACACCGTGGCTTTGCTGATTATGTGGATTGTTTATGCATCTTTCACCGTTCTCTCTGGTGCTAAAGGGGTCATGGTGAATGACACAATCATGTTTTTCTTATTTTCGATTGCCACTTATATCTCTTTCCCTTTCATCATTGGCAAGGCCGGAGGGTTTCCTGATGCAATTATCAAAGCTGCCACAAATCCGGAGCGCCCTGATTTATTAAGCTGGCACGGCATCACCGGACCCAGCAATTATATGGGCCAACCATGGGAGGCCTTGGTTTGGGCCATTATCCTAGGTTTGGTTTGGTCAGCCGTGATCGCCATCAGCCCGTGGCAAAGCAGCCGGTATTTGATGGCGAAAAACGAACATGTTGCGATTCGCTCCGGGGTTTGGGCGACAATCTCTATCATTACCATTTATCTATTCCTGCATATTAGTATCTCAACGATAACCACTGTCAACCCGGATATAAAACCTACGGAAAAAGTATTTATTTGGGCTGCGATGAACATGGTTCCAAAATGGCTGGGCGTGGTTATCATAAGTGGGATTATGGCTGCCGCCTTATCCTCGTGCGCCAGCTTCCTGCAGCTAATCGGATCAAGCATCACGAGGGATATCCTGGAGCAATCCCGAAATAAAACCTATTCGGACAAACAATTGCTAAGAGTCAGCCGTATTTCGATGATTGTCGTTAGCTTTATCATCCTTTTGATTGGCCTTTGGCAGCCGCCTTCCATCATGTGGATTGGTTATTTTGCAGCCACCCTGTTCGCTGCTTCTTGGGGACCAGTAGCTTTTGCCAGCATTTATTCGAAAAAGATAACGAAAACTGGAGCGTTATGGAGCATTATAATGGGATTTTTAGGAGTTGTGTTGGGAGAATCATTGAAAAAAATGGGCATCACGCTTCCTGTCTACTTGAATCCTGTCATTATTGGCATTATCCTAAGCTCTCTTGCCTTATATTTTGGTTCTAAATTTGGCGAAATCACAACGGAAGAAAGAAGCTTCCTAGAAAACATTTTAAAGCGTCCGATTGAAGCAAACGATAAAGAGGAAATGTCCATTACTCGAAGATATCCGTTGTACCTGGTTGCAAGCGGTATTGTGATTATTATCGTTACGTTTATCTTCTACTATTGGCCGCTGACACTTGCCATGTAGGGAGTAACCAATTTCAGATGAAAAACTAGCGCCACTTGAGGGCGCTAGTTTTTCAGTTTTTTGGATGGTAAAGATGGCAGAATACTAATTCTGTTGTACTCCGATTATCGCCTTTTTTAGGTCTGCTATAAAATCTGTAACCTTGTCCTCCTTTGTTGCCCAGGAGGTAACAAGTCGGATGGCAGAATGGTCGGAATCTACCTTTTCCCAAATATGAAACCCATACTTATGTTCCAGTTCCGTAATCACTGCATTCGGAAGAATCGGAAAAATTTGGTTAGATGGTGACTCGGTCAAAAAAGGAACATTCAATTTCTTAATTTCAGCAACAAGCAATTCCGCCAGTTTATTCGCATGCCCTGCCAAGTCAAAAAACAGGTTGTCCCGAAACAGCTCAAGGAACTGGATGCCAAGCAGTCTTCCTTTTGCCAAAAGCCCGCCCTTTTGCTTTATATGATAGCGGAAATCCTCCTTCAGCGAGTCACGGCATATCACTAACGCCTCCCCAATCAGTGCACCGTTCTTCGTACCACCAATATAAAAAGCGTCCACCAATGCAGGAAGGTCACTTAACTGAAGATCATTCTCCGAGGAGCACAATGCCGACCCTAGTCTCGCGCCGTCCATATATAAAATCAAATTATTTTCAGAACAAAATTCTTTTAACGCTTGCAATTCATTCTTTTTATAAATAGTGCCAATTTCTGTTGAATTGGATATGTAAACCAGCTTCGGCTTCACCATATGCTCATCCGGGTGTCCGTCAAGAACCGCTTGAAGATGGGAAGGATTTAACTTTCCATCCTTCGTTTCAATTGAAATGACTTTATGGCCGGTAGCCTCAATAGCTCCTGTTTCATGTCCAAGAATATGGCCGGTGCTTGCTGCCATCGCCGCTTCATGTGGTCTTAAGAAAGCAGAAATTGCGGTTAAGTTCGTTTGCGTACCACCGGCTAAAAGGTGAACATCAACATCAATCTGCCCCATTTTTTCTTTGATAAGTTTAATCGCTTCACTGGTATAACGGTCCTCGCCATACCCGTCCTCCTGCACAAGATTAGAATCCACTAAAGCATTTAAAATTCTAGGGTGCGCCCCTTCACTGTAATCGTTTTTAAAGCTGTACATTCTTATTCTGCCTCCAGTTGTTCAATAGTACCTATTATTTTACCATTGTACCATTCCTTTTTTTATAATTTCTCTATTTGCACACTAAAAAAGCCATTACCGCGATCCATCCACCGGTAATGGCTTTTATAAAAATTACACTGCCTTTGCAGTAGTAACGAAGCGTTCTTGTGTTTGCTCCGCCTTTCCCTTTTTCAAGCTGAGCATCGCAATAAATGATACACAGTAAAGCACTGCGAGGTAGCCCATGGCAACTGTTACGTTCGCGTGCTGCAGGATAAATCCTACTAAAATCGGTGATAATCCGCCAAGCGCCCGGCCAAAGTTGAAAATCGTGTTAGTGGCGGTACTTCGCACTTCTACAGGATAGTAGTGGCTAATCAAAGCACCATAGCCGGCAAACATTCCATTTGCGAAAAATCCGACGATAGCACCGCCGATTAAGACACCGGCACTTCCTGATGCGTACGAGTATAAAAACACTGCTACTGCTGAAGCTAATAAGAAGATTCCGTATGTTCGTTTCATTCCGAAGCGATCGATAAATTGTCCAAATGTTAACATCCCGACAATCATTCCAACCGCGGTGCTGATCGTCCAAAGTGCGGAACCTGATACCGACAATCCTTGTGATTTTTGAAGCATTGATGGCAGCCAAATCATTAAGCCATTATAGCCGGCAATTTGCACGGTTGCCATGATAGCCAAAGCTATTGTCGTAAAGGCCGTTCTGCGTGTAGCAAACAATTCCTTTAAATTTCCTTGCTTTTTAACTAACTTCTTCTCTTTTTGGGCGGCCACCCATTCCGGCGATTCGTCCAAGTTTTTACGAACCATAAAGGCAAAGATTACTGGGATAATTCCGACGAAGAACAATCCTCTCCATCCCCAATTTGGGAGGATGAGGGCACTTAGCAGCGCGGCAAGGATGACTCCATATTGTGCCCCAACGCTTACATAGGAGGAAGCGCGCCCCTGCTTGTTCTTTGGCCATGCTTCTGCAACTAGCGCCATACCAATTCCATACTCTCCGCCTGCACCTAGGCCTGCGATAAAGCGAAAGATATATACTTGTTCAATATTTGTGGCTAAACCAGTTAAAGCTGTTCCGATGGCAAACAAAATAATCGTATAGGTGAAAACTTTTACTCGGCCAAACTTATCTGCCAAAACTCCAAAAATCGTTCCCCCAACCAGCATTCCCAAATTAGTAATTGAAGAAATAAGTCCGCCTGTAGCCATATCAATATGGAAATGGGCAATAATCATGGACATGGCGAAGGAAATAAACATGATGTCCATTCCTTCTAACGTTAAACCTGCAACTGATGCAACGACTGTTTTTTTCTGATAATTCATTGCTGTCATTCTCCTTTCGAGCCTCTCTGGACCCTGATTAAAAGATACTTTTGCAAAAATAAAAACCCTTCCGTCGATAAAGAGACAAAAGGGTTTCATATACACAAAAAGATATATGAGTGTTTCCGTACAACCCTTTTTGGCCTCTCTGGACCATATTAAAGGAGATTTATTTTTTCTTATAGTAACATAATTATAGTAGGCTGTCACGCATTAATTTAATCCTGAAGCCTCGGCTTCGTGGGGTCACAATTCGGCATGTCCAGATTGGCTGCTTCTGCCAGTTTGGTAAGATAATAGCATTCCTCCCGCCACATATGGTCCGCCATTAATGGAGCAAATGTTCCTAAAGCTTGTTTACTTAACTCCAGTTCTTCAATTTCCTTTAAAAAGTTTTGAAAAAGTTTAATTTCTAACGAGGCATCTGAGTTAAATTTCGCCAACGCCGGAAATGCCGCCAGGTTGGTCCTTAAATAACCTGCCATCTCGACTGCCTTTAAATAAAATGCCTCAAAATCCTTCGTAAATTTATCACTTTTCTCTCTTAATCTTTTTTCCACACCGTCCAAATTAGAGGAAATGGCATCCGAATGGCCGGCCGCATCCAATAACCAAACAAGATGATGATGCACTTCATGATAGACAGGCGGGACCTGCCCTGCTTTCAAGTGCTTTAAGATCCGTACATACTCTTCTAATTCATTGACCATATGGTTGAGAAAGGTTGGGGAAAGGTGGATTTTGATTTTTCCAATCAGGTGTTTACTTAGCATGTCTAATTTAAATTCCCGAAGTCTCATTACCTCTGGTTCTGCTTGGGCTGCCAATTGCTTTGGATCAGCCGTTTTTACTTGATTCAAAAGACTATCGAAAATCCCAATGAAATTGACGGCTTTTTCAATCTCCTCTTTTTGAACGGGTGCTAGCGCCTCGTAAATAAACCGCGAATGGTCTCCAAGTATTTGCAGCCAGAAAGCATGTTCAAAGCTGGCGGTCTTGGCGAAAGTGTCATTCATGTTGAGCTCCCCCTAAATTGAAGCATATTTTTCCAAACGACATTATTATCTATATGAAGGAACACTGCCACTCTATAACTATTCTAATGTTTATGAAGGATCTCAAAATATTTGCAGAAGTTGATTTCCCGTTTTAACGTTCATTTTGAAACACGAGAACCGTCCCCGTGCATCGTTCCGTTCATCGTTTTCATGCTTAGCACATCGTTCTTTGTTCCAACAGGGCCGTGGCCTGGGACGGCTTTTGTAAAATCAATGTTTTCTACAATTTCAAGAATTTCTATCCATTGCTGAGGGTTTGATTCTTCAAAGTATGTTGGCGGCGTTTGGACCAATAGTAAGTCTCCCATAAATAGGATCTTTTCCTCCGGGATCAGAAGCATAGCATCGCAGAAGGAATGTCCGCCGCCTAGGGTGAATAGTTTTGCGCTTCTTTTGGTACCGATAAAAACCTTTTCGTCTTCAAACGTTTGATGCGGCAAGGTCAACTCCAGCGATGGCAGGGACGCTTCCACTTCCGTTAAAAAGCTGATTTTGTTCTCTAGTTCCCTATTATGATTTTGTCCCAATTGTTCTTTTAAAGTTTGAATATATTGAGTAAGTTCCGTGATGCCCCGTTTCTGCTGCTCGATTCGTGCAGGATGAATGTCCCGCATTTTCTCAAACGTGATTTGACTAGAGATAATCGTACTGCCCTTAAACACCTGATTGCCGCGAATATGATCCCCATGGAAATGGCTGTTCACAACCCATGTAACCGGACGGGCGGTTTCCTTTTCTACTGCCCTTTTCAAATCTTCAGCGGCATTAGGCGTATTAAATGTATCAAACACAATCGTCTGGCAGCCTAAATCCACAAATCCGGCATTTCCAACCGCACCGCCGCCCTCCTTTGCAATTGCGGCAAACACTCCGTCTCCCACTCTTTCCAAATCAAAATGCTTGCTGTAAAATTCTCCGCTCATCTAGTTCCTCTCCTTTTTACCGATTGTATTATAATGGAATTATATGACGACGGCCTTTGGCCGGACTACTTATTGAGCAAAGAGTAAATCAGTTGGGGGATCACGATGTCTTTTTCCTTAGAAGTTACGAATCTATCATCTGAACAAATATCATTTGGGTACTCAGCCGCACACGAAACTCTAATCGCCCTTCACGTGTTCATCGATTGCAAGCACCACCCGCTCCATATTCCATGGGTCATAAACGCCAGAAAAAAAATAAATCCGGCTTTAAAACAAGAAATTGATACATTCAGCATTTTTTATAAGCGGCCGATTGTCACTTTCTGGGGACTACAAGAGAATTCTACAATCAGCGATTTTGGGGAAGATCTGAATAAACTAAGCTGCGTCTCTTCTGATGCATTTTTCCAAACTGTTGCAGAAACCATCTTAGGCCAAAAAGCAACGCCTCAGACTCTCGAACAAGACTTTGTCCAATTTGCCGGCAGCGTTTACCCTGACTCAAAGGAAATTATCTTAGCTTTGGCGGAAAAACCGGAACAGGTAAAACAGAGATTTTTGACGCTGCTGGAGGATTTTTGGAAAGCATGCGTGAAAGATGACTGGAGTAGAATAGAGGAACTTTTTCTAAAGGATATTGCTTCCCGCGGCAGAAAGCTTATGATGGAAGGGCCTCTATATCTATTGGGAAACCTTTCGCCGGAAATAGATATTCATCCTAATCAAAAGAAAGCCGTGATCAGAAGAATATCAAAACGGGAGATTTATTTTGAGAGAGACGATATCTTACTGTTAACACCTTCCTACTTCGCCTGGCCGCATTTATTTGTTAATGCCCATAAACCAGTAGGGATTAACTACTCTATCATGGAAAATCAGCAGGAAGCTGCTCGGCCCATGCCTCCAGAGGATTTATTAAGGTTGTTCCACGCAATAGGAGACTTAAGCAGGCTTCAGATTGTCAAATATTTATCCCAAAAGCCCCGGTCAACCAGAGAACTGGCCGGACTGATGGGAATCACTGAGGGTGCCGTCTCTAAACATTTAAAACTACTAAAAGATGCAGGCCTAATCGCTTCCAAGCGAAAAAGCTATTATGTTTTTTATCATTTACTGGAAAAATCATTTAGTGAAATTCAATCAGGTTTGGCACAATATATCAAAGGAACGGATTTTTTGGATTAACAACCCAATGGGGTTCTTTTTCAAAAATAATGCAGGGAATTCGTCGCGGCATACCGAATACACTTTAATAAGCTAAGAAAATTCACTCAAAGGTGGTAACAATGGAGGCCATAACCTTTAAAGCATTCGCCATCACAAACGAAATTGATTTAAACAAAATTGCCATTCATTGCGGAATACCGAAAAAATTCACCTGGGAGGAGCCTTTAGTTCTAAAGAGAGATGTTTTACGCTCGATTCTCATGCAAGAGGTCTCCGACATGCAAATGGTATTAATTTTTTCCTTTGGCAGTATCGTCTTTATCAATCATACAAACGAAGAAGATTTCCACATAGTATTTCGCTTTATTCGTTCCTTCGAGCCGGACGTCGACCTTAACTTCGCAGGCAAATACACAGACGATTACAGCCTGCACATTGGAGAAAACGAGAACCTCGAACTTGCTGACGAATACGTGGTAGTCCCGGAAATTGAGGATTTCTATCCTGAGCTAATTTCCACGGTTCTCGCTAAATCAGTGGCCCTCGAAAAAACAGAAGAACAACTCGGAAAGATTCATGATAAGCTTGAAAACATGATTGACCGGCTTGAAAAAGGAAACTTGAGAATCGGCAACAAGGAACTCGCTCGTACAACAGCGAAAATTGTGCGGCACGAGTATAACACCCTAGCCTATATCATGATTCTGGATAAGCCCGACATCACCTGGACCAGCAGCACGGCCAGTGATTTTTATGATAGGATGATTGAATTTTTCGAACTAAATGACCGCTATAAAATCTTAAAAAGCAAAACGGACATCCTATACAATATCATGGATGGTTTTTCGACCATCAGCCACTCCATCCGCGGCCTGTTCGTGGAATGGATTATCGTCATTCTCATCCTGTTTGAAATTGTCCTGACTATTTTGCAAATTATCGGGTGGATTCCTTAAATTTTATTTTTGACATCTTCTCTGATTGATTCAATAAGCTCTTCCGGTATTTCTGCCGGAAGAGACGTACCATCCTCATACACCCATCTGTTCATCACTTCTAGGTCCGATTTTTTGAATGTAATACTATATTGTTTCTCCTGATGAATAAAATCCACCGTTACATATTCTTCGCTTGCAAAGTCATCATCGATAATCATGTTGTTAATCTCATATGATTTCACGGTCTAAACTCCTTTGACAGTCATATATTAAGTTTTAGCTTGTCCTACCTTCAGCCAAAATCCAACACGATTTTTCGATTTTTTTCGCAAATTTATAACATATTTTTAAAATAAGCTTCATATAAAAATAAAGAAAGGTTTGTACAATGATAATAAGGATTTCGGAAGGCGGGAATAGAATGGACAACAACACTCCTGTAATTTATAACGGCAAGAGGTATGTCATCCTTTTTAAGTACACTTCTGGGTACTGCGAAATTAAAGAAGTAGGAAGCTTGCATCACATCGAATTGGTTCATTTATCAGAATTAACAGATGTATCATAACACCACAAAAGGCATGCCACTTAAGCATGCCTTCTTTTATTTAGACCTATTCTTTTCCTCCGCCAGACGCTTCCCATTTAGCAACTTCCTCATGGACAATTGGTGCCACTTCTTTTCCTAAAAGCTCAATCGCTTTCATCACGTCTTCATGAGGCATGGTGCCAACAGGGACATGCAGCATAAACCGGGTAATCCCAACATTTTTTCGCAAATGAATGATTTTTGTGGCGACCGTTTCTGGGTCTCCAACGTAAAGAGCCCCTTCAAAGCTGCGGGCAGCATCGAAGCTTGTACGGTCGTATTGACCCCAGCCACGCTCCCGGCCAAGTTTATTCATGGCATATTGGGTTGGCGGGAAAAACTTTACAACAGCAGTTTCAGTAGTCTCCGCGATAAACCCATGCGAATGCGAGGCAACCGGAAGCTTCTCCGGGTCATGACCTGCGCGGGCAGCAGCTCGTTTATAAAGCTTGACTAGCGGTGCAAAATGTACAGGACTTCCTCCAATGATAGCGAGGACTAATGGAAGTCCAAGCAGGCCTGCCCGGACCACTGACTCGCTGGTACCGCCGCTGCCAATCCATACAGGGAGCGGGTCCTGAACTGGTCTAGGATAAACGCCGCGATTGTCGATTGCCGGACGGTGCCCTCCACGCCAGGTCACTTTTTCCGATTCGCGTATTTTTAACAAAAGTTCAAGTTTTTCATCAAAAAGCTCATTATAGTCATTTAAATCATATCCGAATAAGGGAAACGATTCGATAAAGGAACCGCGTCCAGCCATAATTTCGGCCCGTCCGTTCGAGATACAGTCAAGTGTTGAAAAATCTTGAAAAACCCTGACTGGGTCATCAGAGGATAAAACTGTTACAGCGCTTGTCAGTCGGATCCGTTTGGTTTGAGAGGCCGCCGCCGCTAGAATAACAGCAGGTGCAGATGCTGCATAATCCTCTCGATGATGCTCGCCTACACCAAATACATCAAGCCCAACCTGATCTGCTAAAACGATTTCTTCCACCACTTCCCTAATTCGCTGGGCATGGCTAATTACCTCGCCAGTTTGGACATCCGGCGTTGTTTCTACAAACGTGCTAATACCTATTTCCACTAAAAAACCCCCTGAATAACTTTTAATTCTTTTTTATCATTTATTGTGTGTTTTTACCAAGAAAATAGCCTGAACGCCTTATTTAATATGTAATTCGTTGAAAAAATGGTTAATCTATTAGGAAAAGCGTGCTTGGGGAGAGTCTTCATGGATAAAACTTACAATAAAAAGGTATCGCTTTACTCTGTACGTGAGCAACTACATAGAGGCGTTGAAAGAGTGCCGCATTTAACGCCTGAATCCATCGGATTGGGTGTCTTACTGGCGTTAATTGGCGGATTCTTAGATGCTTATACGTACGTGAGCAGAGATGGGGTTTTTGCGACTTCCCAAACCGGCAACCTCGTATTGTTGGGAGTTGAGGTTTCAAAGGGAAATTGGGAGCAAGGCTGGAGGCATATACCGCCTATTTTGGCCTTTGTAATCGGGGTTGTAGTTGCTCAAAGCTTGAAACAACCGTTTATTACGAGGAAGTTCCCTCATCCCGCCCGATCAGTTCTTTTCTTAGAAAGTCTCGTCCTTTTGTTTGTCGGGGCCCTGCCAGCGGCCGTGCCGAATACGTTCGTGGTAATAACGATTGCCTTCGTGTCCTCCGTTCAAATTTCGTCGTTTCGAACCTTGGTCAAGTGGCCTTATAATTCTGCGATGGTGACTGGTAATTTGCGGACAGCAGCCGAAGCAGCCTATTCTGCGTTTTTGTTACGCAACCGTCAAGGCATCCAGCAATTCTTCGATTTTAGCGTTGTAATAGTATCATTTTTAGTGGGGGCGTTGCTGGGAACCCTATTCACCCAGCATTTTGGAACAAAAGCGATTTGGTTTGTGTCGGGGATATTAATTTGTGCGTTGATGGTGTTGAATGCGAATCCGAGGACGTTGTTGAATAAGGGGTAATGTTTTATCTTTTAAGAACTTTATTGGACATTTCCTCTCATCCACTAGACCGTTTTGTCCTTTAGACACCTTCTATTGGACATTTCGGCACCTGACACCCCTTGTTTTGTCTTTTAAAAGCGTTTTATTGGACAGTTTGATCCCTGACACCCCTCGTTTTATCTTTTAAAAGCGTTTTATTGGACAGTTTGATCCCTGACACCCCTCGTTTTGTCATTTAAAAGCCCCTTATTGGACATTTCGGCACCTTACACTCCTCGTTTTGTCTTTTAAAAGCCTCTTATTAGACATTTTGGCATCAGACACCCTTATTTTTGTCTTTTAAAAGCCTTCTATTGGACATTTTAACTGCCACCCACCTCATTTTTGTCTTTAAATCCCAAAACACCTTAATAGGAAGTATGAATACTTTCAAGTTTAGGAGTAACACCCATTATAAACGCCCTAAATTTTTCAACCAGTTCAAGATATTCGGAATCCACAACTAATTCATTCCACTCAATTTCATCATATTCATCCATGAATCGGTAATCTAGATAATTGCCCTGATCGATTTTATAATCATACTTTAGCGTTATCACTTCCCACACTTCTTCGAAATCTTTCATGAGCCCATCAGCAATGAAAAAGGGAATATCTCTATCCGTTTCATATCGAAAAATAACCGGAATTTGAAAATAGTTACCGACAATTACCGCGTACCGTTTTCCCATATACTGAAAGATTATATATTCTTCCGTATCATTCTTCATAATTAGCTTTATTTTTAAAGGTTTCCTATACGGATTATGGCGTTGTTTTACCTGAGAGAATTGTTCCTCCTCAACCCCTGCTCTACCTTCTTTTTTACAGTCTTTACATATATGAATTTTATGTCCCTTGCCACTAAACTTCTCATTTGCTCGATATCGGCCGCAGCCTTTGCAATAATGGCCTCTACTTTTCTTAGCCATCCTTTTCAACTCCAATAATTTATAAAATCTATCAACTTTGGCTATAATGATATTATACTATTTTGGATTTCATTAAAATTATAATGAGGGATTCCAATGCAAAACCTTGAACAGCAACTTCAGCAAGCATTAAACGAATGCCAAAGACTTAAACAAGAGAATCAGCTATTAAAGCAAATATTAAAAACTCATAACATAGATTACCGGCCGGAACAGTCATATACCATTTCCATGAAGGAACAGGATAAAAAGGAAAAGATTCTGGAAAGAATCAAGATTTTCAAAAATCTTTTTAAAGGCAGGACCGATGTTTTTGCCGTTCGCTGGGAATCTAGTGATGGTAGAAAGGGGTATTCACCTGCTTGTGAACATGAGTGGCATCCAAACCTTTGCCATAAACCTAAAGTGAAATGTGCCGTTTGTCAGCATCGAAAATTTCTCCCCCTTACCGACCAGGTAATCTACGATCATCTATATGGGAAACATACAATTGGAATCTATCCCCTGCTACTAGATGATACTAGCTGGTTTTTAGCAGTTGATTTTGATAAAAATAACTGGCAAAAGGACTCGCTCGCTTTTTACAGCACTTGTAAAGAGTTGAATGTCCCTGCCCACATTGAACGGTCCCGCTCAGGAAACGGCTGTCACATTTGGCTTTTTTTCGAGCAAGCACTGCCAGCCTCCCTAGCACGGAAACTGGGTAATCTTTTATTATCGCTGACTATTGAAAAAAGACATGAAATCGGAATGACTTCGTATGACCGTTTATTTCCGAACCAAGATACTATGCCTAAAGGGAACTTTGGTAACTTAATTGCCCTGCCCTTGCAAGGTCGGTCAAGAAATGAAGGAAACAGTTTATTTGTTGATGAAAACTTTTTCCCATTTGCGAATCAATGGGACTATTTAAAACAAGTTAGGAAAATGTCTTTAGCAGAAGTACAAATCTTAATAAATGAATTCAACGGTGCTTCTTTTAAAGAACTCCGCCAACCAACAGAGAATAAAAATCTGCCTGAAAAATTAAAGGTCATTGAAAGAAATGGTTTATACATTGAAAAGGAAGAGCTCCCATCCTCTTTCATCCATAAACTGATGCAGGTGGCAACCTTTAATAACCCAGAGTTTTATAAAGCCCAGGCCAAGCGATTTTCAACACATGGAATCCCTAGAAAAATAGCTTGTTATGGCGAAACCGACCAATTCTTCATATTGCCAAGGGGATGTAAAAATGAACTTTTGTTATTGCTTAATGAACACAAGATTAAACCAGCTTTTCAAGACGAGACCAATTGGGGCTCCGAGATTTCGTTAAGCTTCCAAGGGACTTTAAGAACAGAGCAAGAACAAGCCGTCACAAAATTATTGGAGCACTCTAATGGGATACTATCGGCAACCACTGGATTTGGTAAAACTGTTATTGCAGCTGCCCTAATAGCTGAAAGAAAGGTAAATACATTGGTAATTGTTCACCGAAAGCAGTTAATCGAGCAGTGGAAACAAAGCCTATCGAACTTTTTAAGTTTGGAAACTAATCAAATAGGACAAGTTGGCGGTGGAAAAAACAAACAGTCTGGACTCGTTGATATCGCAACCATACAAAGCCTTAATTATAACGGTGAAATTAAAGATATAATTATGCAATATGGCCAAATCATTGTAGACGAATGTCACCACATCGCAGCCTATAGTTTTGAGAAAGTATTAAAAGCAGCAAATGCAAAATTTGTTCATGGGTTAACAGCAACCCCAAAAAGAAAAGATGGGTTGGACCCAATTTTAACGATGCAACTAGGACCAGTTCGTCATAAGGTTACCGCTAAAAATCAAGCAAAAGTGAGGCCGTTCAATCATATCCTTCTGCCAAGGTACACCAATTTAAGAATTCCAAAGAATGGAGAACAGAAAGATATTCAATCTATTTATAGCGAACTCGTTAAGGATGAAATCCGAAATCAAATGATTTTTGATGATGTTTTAAAAGAACTTGAAAAAGGTTCTGTCCCACTTATATTAACTGAGAGAGTAGAGCACGCCTATGAGCTAAAATCAAGGTTTACGGGATTTGCCAAAAACCTCATCATCCTAACCGGTCAAATGAGCAAAAAGGAACAAAAGGAAAATTTAAAAAGACTAGAAGAGTTATCGGATGATGAGGAAAGACTAGTTATTGCCACCGGAAAGTACATTGGTGAAGGCTTCGACCATGCCCGATTGGATACCTTATTTTTAGTCATGCCGTTATCCTGGGAAGGTACATTGCAACAATATGTCGGCAGACTTCATCGACTCCATGAAGATAAATCCCAAGTGAAGGTCATTGATTATGTGGATCATAAAGAGCCAATTTTGAAAGCTATGTTTGAAAAACGAATGAAGGGCTACAAATCGATGGGATACAAATTGCCGGAAACGAAGTCAAAGGCAGGATCTGAATCCGAACAAATGAGGTTGTTTTAAAAATTACAAATGGGGTGTCAACAAATGACACCCTTATTTTGCATTTGTGGCTATAATTCCTTACAAAACCGGCACTTTCGAACAGCTTTTAATGAACTCCACAAATAAATTATTCATCACTGAATCGGTACTCGCCATTGATTCCGGATGCCATTGTACTCCTAATGTAAATGTGGTTGGATGAATATACTCTACTGCTTCAATAATTCCGTCAGATGCCGTCGCAACGACACGTAAATCGACAGCGACCGTATCCAAGGCTTGATGATGAAGGCTATTAACTCTTACCAGTTCAGAACCTATCATATCAAATAACTTGCTATCTTTTGAGATATTCACCCAATGACTATCCTTGCTCCTATCAATCTTTTGCGTATGCTGGATTGGCTCCTTTACTTGGCTCGAAATATCCTGTATTAATGTCCCGCCTAAAGCTACATTTAAAATTTGGACGCCTCGGCAAATCGCAAGCAGCGGAATATTATTCTCAATTGCATATTTTGCAATGGCTATTTCAGTCAAATCCCGTTCTGGAGTGGTCGGCCCTAAACGGCGATGAGGGTCTTGTCCATAATACTTTGGATCGACGTCCTCTCCACCGCTAAGGATGATTCCATCACATAGTCCTAGAGTTTCAACAGCCAATTCAGGATTTATAAAAGGAAGCACAATCGGGATTCCTCCATTTGCCGCTATGCTTTTATGATAATCATGATGGACATATACACCTTCCATATATTCGTTATGGTTAACATAGGCACCCGTAATGCCGATGATTGGTTTCTTATGCATTTTCATCCCCCTCGTATGTAGCAACACTAAAAACCACCATTTTTTCAAATGATGGTATTATTCAAAATATATCATAAAAAAGTTTTAAAGAAACTAGAAAAAGATTCATATTAAACTTCTTTTAATAGAGTTTTATTACAATCCGCAAAATGGAACTGATTTTCCAATGAAGCTATTCCACAATCGTAATAATTGGAGGGTTCTTTAAGAATCTCATTAAATTAGGTCCATCCTCTTCAGCTGCTTTTGCCTCAGGACTGGCCAATGCCTGTGTTAATGTGTCCAAACTCTCAAACTCAAGCTCCGTAATTAAATAAAAATTTAAATCAGAATTTTGAGTCTGAAGGACGCGTCGAACCGATTCCCTCATAATGTTAGGAATCTTCTTACCTAGTGGAACATGGACATTAAAATAATGTTGATCAAATGCTTCCTTATCAATCGGTTGTTCATACATAATAATCATTTTTGCCATACAAACGCCCCCTTATATACACTGCAATGTCAATATATTTCGGCTTTTTCCTTAAAATACCTTTTTTGATGTGAATAAATGCCCAAATGAAAATAATCGTAATTTTTTAAATAATAGTTCCATAATCTTAGTTTAGTTACCATTGATTAATATCCAGACTAAAAATTCAATTCGGGGTGATTGAGTGAATAAAAAGTTTGACGTAATTATTACTGGCGCAAGGTGTGCAGGCTCCTCTTTAGCTATTTATCTAGCAAAAGCAGGTTTTCAGGTATTGTTAATTGACCGATCTTCTTTCCCTAGTGATACTCTATCCACTCATACCTTTTTCAATAACACAACCGCCCTTTTCCGCGAAATGGGTGTGCTTGATAAGTTATTGGAAACCAATGCCCCGCCGGTTAAAGATATAAAGTTTCTGTTTGAGGATACCACCATTGAAGGAAAAATACCTGAAGTCCATGGTGAGGAAAACTGTTATTGTATAAGGCGAACATATCTGGATCATATTCTTCTTGATCATGCTAAATTATTAAACGGTGTGACTGTATTAGAAGGATTCCGTGTAACAGACATCATCCGCCAAAATGAAGTAGTAGTTGGTATCAAAGGGAATGATTCTCGCGGCCTTGATCAAGAGTTTTTGGCCGATATCATTGTTGGTGCCGACGGAAGAAACTCAACCATCCGCAGGCTTATAGGCGCTAAGCAAAAAGTCCACGCACCTTCAAACGTGGGCATTTATTATGGGTATTTCAGCAATTTTAACAATGATCCCGTACCGAAATTTGAAGTACACAGAGTAAAAGACAACACGGCGATTCTTTTCCCTACGAATGATGACCTATGTACAGTAGTTGGAATTTTCCCATTAGAGAATAAAGCTTTCATTCAGAACTTGAAAAATAAGCCTGAAGAAAGTCTTCGCAGCCTATTAACAGAAGGTTTTCCAAACACCACTATCGGTTCCCGTTTACAGAAAGCCACCCTTGTTGAACCGATCAAAGGGATTCTAGGCTATGAAAACTTCTGGTATACCGGGATGGGAAATGGCTGGGCGCTGGTTGGGGATGCGATTTGTTTTAAAGACCCAAGCATGGCACAAGGGATTCATGATGCGGTATATGGGGCAAAAATACTATCCGAAATACTAGTAAAATATAAAAATCAATATCAACTATGGCCCAAAATGGCAGAGGAGTATCAAAAGGCACTGGAAGATGAGTTTATGGTCCGTTTTTATATGGGCTGTCAAATATCCAAAAATGAACGGATTTCTGAAGAGCAGGATGCAGTAAATAAACTGATCAGCACTCACCCTAAAGCTGTTGAGAAGTTTCTGGGAATCTATAACTATGCTAACGAACCTGCTGATTTGGAAAAAGAACTAATGGGCATTATGGGGTGAAAATACTTAATCATCATAAAAGAGATTTATTACTTCGGAAAATTATTACTAGGCGAATTGCAGCCCCCTAATTAATCTTTGGGGGCCTGTTTTATTAATATTTATACTAAAAATCCCCTTAACTGTTTCTGTTTTCTGGACAATTCGTCCACGATTTGTTCGTACTCATGTAACCTCATTCCTAGACTTTGCTTTCTCTCGACAATCATCCTCTTCACCTCACCTGGATCCGGTCCACCCTGGATGCTTCTAAGCTTTACAAAGTATTCCGGAGAAATAATGTTTTTCCATTCATCCTCAGTAAGGGATACATCGACGAATTCTTGCAGCATCGAGTTAATCTCTTCAATCTTCCAATCATTTAATTCTTTTTGTCCCTTACATGTTTTATTGGCAATTGCGCTTGCAACCGAATGTGCCTTCCTGAAGGAGATCTTATATTTCCTCGTTAATGTATCGGCCAGTTCCGTAATCGTGATGCAGGATTTTTCGGACATCGCCTTTAAGTGCACCTTATTAACTTGAAGAGTCGATATCACAGCATACATTAGCTTCATAACCCGATTAGCCTTCGCAAATGCCCGGTATAAATGCGGCTGCAGATCATCTTCTGTATCAACAATATCCCCGAATGGTGTATTATGAATCATCTGGATGGCAGCGAGCGCCTCACCAACAGAACTGCTCGCAAGCGATCGGGAATGTTCCACTGAAACTGGGTTCCTTTTTTGAGGCATTATGCTGCTGACTTGAACATAGGGGTCAGCTACCTTAAACGCGTCAAATTCCCTCATTACATATAATAAGAAATCCTGAATCCATCTACCGGTATTCACCATGCATGTCAAGATGGCGGTTGCTGTTTCCAATAAATAATCTGCCCCCGCAATGGAATCATAGGAATTCTCAACAATCCGGTCAAACCCCAACAACTCCGCCGTCCGCGACCGATTGATAGGAAAACCAGTCGTTGCTAACGCGGCTGCTCCGAGCGGTGATTGGTTTACCGTTTCATATGCAGACCATAACCGTTTCATATCCCGCTGCAAAATATCATAAATCGCTAAAAAATAATGCCCTAACGTCGTCGGCTGCGCCGGCTGTGTATGGGTATAGGCCGTCATATAGGTTTCCACATGACGCTCCGATTGCTCCAATAATGCTTCACTCAGCCGATATCCATTCCCAATCAGCTGTAAAAGATGCTCCCTCAGCACCAAACGGTACATCGCCACCCCCATGTCGTTTCGGCTTCGGCCGATATGGATTTTCCCTGCTAGGTCATCACCAATTTCATCCGCAATTTTTGCCTCCATCATGAAAAATAAATCTTCATATTGAGGGTCATAGGTGATTTGCGAAATATCCGTTTTTGCCACTTTATTAATACCTTCCAGCATGATTGTGGCTTCGTCATTTTTGATGATTTGTTGTTCCGAAAGCATTATCACATGTGCACGGTGAATATCAAACATTGCCTCAAACAAAAAATCTCTTTGATCATTAAATATTGGCTTTAACAGCTCTTCAATATAAGTTAATCCTGGAAATGCATTCCCTTCATTTTTGAGAAATTCATGATGCTTGCTCATATAGTCCACTCCGATTTTTTGGCTTTGATGGTTGAATCTTTTCCCCGCCAAACAGTCCCTGCAATATGTATACGGGATTAATTTTCTGACAGTGACATCTGATTCCTTTATTAACACAAAAAATCGGATCAAAAATTGTTCATCGCTTGTACATTAAAGAAATTTGGTTAGCTATATATTCAGAGCTAAAATGAATACCATCCTTGATCCACCACATAATAATGCCCATCAATGAAGCTGTCAGGATTTCAATGGAAACAAAATTTTGGGGTAACTCATTTTGCTTGTTATTTCTTCTAGTTTCAATGAGATTTTTTATAAGGTTGAATAAATTGGTTTCGATGCTTTTATTTTCAAATAAAATGGCAAAAAATTTACGATTGTCATATATGTAGTCTAAAAATATGACTAATTGTTCTCGGTCGTCTATGATTTCTGTTTGTATAAATGGTTTTAGCTTAATAGACAGTTCGTCAAAGATTTCATATGTGATCTGCCTTAATAGGTCGTTAATATCTTGATAATGTAAATAAAAGGTCGCTCGGTTTAATTCCGCGCGATCCGCAATTTTTTGAACAGTTAATTGCGATAATGAAGGTTCTTCTATTAAAAGAGATAGAACGGCATGTTTAAACATTTTTTTCGAGCGAATGGCACGGGGATCTTCCTTTTTTAGACTAGACATTTCGAACTCCTTTATCGATTATTAATGCTTTCTTCAACAGATTGCTTACAAGATGTTGATTAGTTGACGTTTTGAAAAAAATTGTAGATGGGCAATTCTTATTTGGTCTGTTAGTATTTATTTTATTGACACTATGTTGATAATGCAAACAAAAGAAAAGGAGTTTGAAATGGAACGAAAAAGAGAAGATGTTAACAAAGGAATCCTATTATTTGTTTTAATTTCGGGTTGTTTCTTATCGGTATTGAATCAAACGTTATTAAATGTAGCCTTAAGTAACTTAATGGATGTATTTGATGTTTCAGCCACAACCGTTCAATGGCTGTCAACTGGCTTTATGCTAGTAAACGGTGTATTAATTCCGATAACAGCCTTTTTAATGAAACGCTATACGACAAGGCAACTATTTATCAGCTCCATGCTGTTTTTATTAGCGGGAACCGTTATCTGCGCGATTGCTCCAAATTTCAGCCTATTATTAATCGGGCGAATGATTCAAGCAGCAGGCGCAGGGATTATTATGCCTCTGATGATGAGCGTCATTTTATTTATTTTTCCAATCGAAAAAAGAGGCAGCGCCATGGGCTTGATTGGGTTTGCCATGATTTTTGCCCCTGCGATTGCCCCTACCTTGGCTGGGTATATTATTGAATATGGTTCATGGCGATGGCTATTTATTGGTTTAGCACCTTTTGTCCTGATTGTGATTTTATTCGCATTAAAATATCTAGTGAATGTATCTGAAACCGCCAAAACAAAACTAGATGTAGGAAGTGTCTTTCTTTCAACAATCGGTTTTGGTTTAATCTTATATGGCTTCAGTAATGCAGGTAATAAAGGATGGGACGATCCGGTTGTTATTTTTTCACTAATAATTGGATTGGTTGTTACAGTTTTATTCAGTGTTCAACAAATTCGCTCAAATGATCCTTTATTGAATTTATCTGTATTCAAGAACAAGGTTTTTACATTAACGTCATTAATAAATGTTTTAGTAACGATGATGATGTATGCCGATTTGATCTTATTACCGATTTACCTTCAAAGCGGACGGGGTTTTACAGCATTTGAAGCTGGCCTTTTATTATTGCCAGGCTCTATCATCAATGCCATCTTGTCGCCAGTCACTGGCAAGTTGTATGACAAACTTGGTGCAAAACCTTTATTTATTACGGGGCTTATATTTATCATTCCTTCGATGTGGGCTGTTACAGATTTAACCAGTTCAACATCTTATATGTATTTAATGATTCGTACCATCTGTTTACGAATTGGTTTAAGTTTTATCACGATGCCTCTTAATACTGCCGGTTTGAACGCATTGCCTAAGCAATTAGGGACACATGGCTCTGCTGTTAATAATACGGTCCGTCAAATTGCCGGAGCAATTGGGACAGCAGTGGTGATTACCATTTATACCTCACAAGCAACCAATCACGCAGCAGAAATAATGCGGGAAAAGGCAGCTGCTACCCCGCAGCAAATAGCATCACTATCTTCGATTCAAGGGTCAAGTGATGCCTATTACTTTATGATGATATTAGCTGTTGCTGCACTCGTTTTAACATTATTTATGCCGGGGAAAAGTGCTGCTGGTAAAAAAGAAACTGCATTGTCATCTAAAATGGTTGAGGAAAGTTAGATTGAACATAAATGGTATTTGCTAATAAAAAATGACTATCAAAACATATCCGTTGATAGTCATTTTTTCGTACATATTTTATTTATGATAGTTGACGGAAGCCGGCGACTAGAAAGTTTTTTTAGTGGGCCTTCGATTTTTCCATCTCAATTATTTTTTTCAGATATCCATATTCCTTTGGGTCGAGAATGTCTATTTCCTGGTTTGTCGCAAGGAGAATCTGGTCACGGCACTTTGAAATTCGTTGAAGCATTGGGTAAATAGTCAAACTTGATAGATTCACAAAGTCATATAAGTCGTTTAAGCAAACCGGTAATTTATAGCCTTTATTGCTGCTGGCGATTAATAACCCGGTATCACACAGCTTTGAAACAATGTTGGAGCGGAAATAATGCTGATTCATTTTCACATCCCGAATGGCATTCAAATTATCAAGAATTTCTTGAGTATACACGTATTCATCGGGATTTTCCTTCAAATTGAATAAAAGAAACTTCAAAAAATCGATTCGGAGCCTTTCCTCCTCTTCCTCACTCTTGCGGTGTTTTTCGATATAGTGATAGGAGGAATTGACGGCCTGTTTGATGATTACTTCGTTGTAGCGGGAGTCAGCGGGGTCTGTTTTGTAATCATAAAGAAAATGTCGGTAATCCAAAGGCAGCAGATTAAGAGCGGCAATTTTATGTTTAATCGTTTTTAACAATGAATAGGAATGGACGGAATAAGAACTCCGGTCATAACTATTGCCCAAAGTCTCCGCAATTAATCCGGACAGTTTAAGCAGGATTTCAGAATGGCTGTTCTTGAACCCAAACGAAGAATAATTGAATAAATCCGGAATACTCCTTGTCATGATGTACTTTTTAAATTCCTGCAAAAATTTCTTCCCATCAGCTTCATACGCCACAAGATCAAGCTGATCAAAGGTTCTGTTCAAGTCCTCATAAACCATTCGATTAACATATTTAATAAAAGGCGCTTGATGTAGAATGCCGCTGTCTTCTCTTACCTTCCGCTTATCAATGACGTACGCATATATGCTAAAAGGCAAATCCTTAATATCCTGCAAAAGCTTGGATCTTTGGGCATCCTCCATAGGCACTGCTTCTGACGGGAAATAGTTTTGAAGCTGTCGTTCTAAGTTTTCTTTTTCAGATTCTTTCACAAGTATGGATACAATGATAAAGTGGGTCGAATGGTCGTGGTTGTCAAAATCAAATCCATAATTTCCAAATTCATCGAAAAAAGCTAATTGTAATTCGGTCAACCTTCCCACCTCACAAAGTGAAGACTTTACTATATATTTCAACAATATTGGTCGAAAACCTTTTAAAAGCCAAAAAAATAAAGCAGGAGTTCCCGCTTTATTCTGCAAACAGTATTCTGATTTCGTTTTCCGCTTCCACCTTGCGTCCGTAACGGTACCCTTCGATCAACAAGTGCCGTTCGTGGTCATCCAAAGGACGTCGCCACTTAGATTCAAGATACAAGATGACTTCGTTGTACAGGATGTACGGATACTCCATTGGTTCATTCATTGGTTCATTCATTGATTTTCACCTCATCCTAAAAATAAAACCTTCTCATTTTATTTTTGACAAGGGCTTTGATTTATATAAGTCTATATTTTTAATATATTTATAAGGTAGGAAAGGAGTGATTGTTTGTATCCAAGAGATCCTTTTTTTAAAAATAAACCTTACCTAACAACCCGCAGTTTACAGCCCGAAAATCAAGAAACACCCATCCATTTTCTTGAAAACAGTGAAACGCCAACCGCATTAACCTATCGAAGAAATCATTTTCAATATCCCGCCTTTTCCAACCATTCGTACTATCTAGCCATTACCGGCGCAGTGAAGACTCCGATTACCATTCCATACAACCAAATCATTACAATGCCTTCCCGAACAGTTACCGCTCTGGTTGAGTGTTCTGGGAACAAACGATCCCACTTCAGACCAAAAGTGTTTGGAGAGCAATGGAAGGATGGGGCGATTAGCCTGGGGACATGGAAAGGGGTATCCCTCTTTCATCTGCTTCAGATTGCCGGAGTTCAGGATAGTACCCATGAAGTGGTCTTTGAGGGGAATGATTCTGGGATCAAGAAAGGTCAACAAGTTCCTTTCGTAAGAAGCCTTCCGCTAAAAAAAGCCATGGAACATGATGTCATCGTTGCCTGGGAACATAATCACAAACAGATTAGCCCGAAACATGGATTTCCGTTTCGATTAATCGTTCCCGGCTGGTACGGAATGGCGTCAGTAAAGTGGCTAAAAACTATTCGTGTAGTGGACCATCCTTTTTCCGGGCCCTTCCAGACAGATGATTATGTCTATTATCCTCATAAAAACAATAATGAAGAGGCCGTCCCTGTAACAGTGAGCCATGTGAATTCGATTATTCAGCAACCGCTTGACCGGCAAATCTTGCAGCCTGGCCAGCATGAAATAAAGGGTCTCGCTTGGACTGGCGAAGGTGTGGTTATATCCGTTGAGGTTAGTGTGGATGATGGTGAAACATGGAAGACGGCCACTCTCCATGGCCAGCCCCGGCAATTTCAATGGATAAAGTGGTCATATTCTATTGTATTTGAAAAAAATCGCGAATACTCCATCAAGGTACGTGCCTATGATTCAAACGGCCATTTGCAGCCCGATACCGCTTTCTGGAACCGGAAGGGCTATGGGTACAATGCGGTGTCACAAATTAAAATAAAGATAGAATAATGATACATGGGGACGGTTCTTCTGCTTCAGAAGCAGAAGAACCGTCCCCGCGTTTCACAAACTTTCAATAAAGCTTTTAAGCACATGCACTGATATTACGCAATCGTTTAGAGAGGACCATTCTTTTGGATTGTGGCTGATTCCGTCCTTGCTTCTTACAAAAATCATGCCAACTGGGATCTCCTCTCCTACGATCATTGAATCATGACCGGCACCACTAGGTAATCGCATTGGCTCAATTAGATTTTCTTGAAATGCTTTTTCCAATTTCGCTTGAATGTTGTCATCAATCGGTACAGGCTTAACAGAGGTATTCACCTTAATCGATACCTCAATCCCTCGTTTTTCAGCAATGGATTTTGCTTTTTCAATAACAAGTGATACGAGTTCATCACGGGTATACTCGTAAATGTCACGAATATCAGCAAACAAGGAGACCTCTCCTGGGATGACATTTACCCCATTTGGATGAACAGAAAGCTTACCAACCGTTGCAACGGCAGTAGAGCTTACTTTTTCGGGTAAAGTCTCCACCGCAACCACGAATTCACCTGCAGCAACTATCGCATCCTTTCGATCATCCATCGGTGTATTTCCGGCGTGGCCCGCTTTACCTGAAAAAATAATTTCCAGCCAGCATGGCCCAGCTATTCCGCTGACAATGCCAACAGGGAGCCCTGCCTTTTCAAGTCGCTTTCCCTGTTCAATATGTACCTCAACAAATAATCCAATGTCCTTCTTGTGGCTTGAAGCCTTTTTCAAGTCGTCGAGACTTGTCCCGTATTTTTCAAGCACCTCTTCAAATGAATCCCCATTAAAATCAGTCAATTGAAGCTGTTTATCGAGATTAATCGTTCCCATCAAGCTCATACTTCCTGTTAAACTGCCATTAAACCGAGCTCCCTCTTCATCCGAAAAAATGACAACTTCAAATGGACGCTGCGGAAGATATCCCGTGTCCTTCCACGCCTCAACCACTTCAAGAGCAGCTAATACGCCAAGTGGGCCGTCAAAATTCCCTCCATTTGGGACACTATCGACATGGGAACCTGATGCAATCGCTGGCACGGCATCATCTAATCCCGCCAATCTTCCGAATACATTCCCTGCACCATCTTCCCATACCTTTAAGCCAGCCTCTTGCATCCATGTTTTCACCAATTCTTTAGCTTGCTTTTCCTCTGCTGAAAAACCGGGACGATTCACTCCGCCTTCAGGGGTAGCACCGATTTCGGAAAGCTTGGCCAATCTTTTCGCCAGACGGTCTCCGTCTATTCCGGAGTGATTGAGAGATGGATCAAAATCTCCTAAGAGTTTTGCTAAAAAATCTTCTGTCATATTCCTTACCTCCCGTTCTTTTATTCTATTTTATTAAATTATTCCTAAGTAATAAACGGATATGCTGTTTAAACTTAAAGGCTTTGGGAAATTTGGACAATATCTTTTCATTATAAAAAGAGTAGTGATAGATGTTTCACCAAATTCTAATCGAAGGAAGCCCCTACGTTTAAGTATGGGGAGGAAATCGGTTTTTTTGATATTTTCAAAGAGGTCTTGATAGACTCAATAAGAAAAATTTGGTATAGTAGTAATAGAACAAACGTTTGGAGGCTTTAAGAGATGTCGAAGAAAGAAGAACCAAATTTTATATTAACTCTTTCTATGGATACAAACGATTCAGCTAGCTTTCGCCTGGATAAAATCTTTGAGGTTTCTCGAAAAATCCAAAACGCATGTTTAGGAGAAATTTTGAAACGTGACCGTTTGGTTCAAGACAACAAACAATATCGAAAGAACGTACGTTGCATAAAAGCGGTTAAGAATAAAATTTCAAAATCTAAAAATGAAAAAGAAGTAAAAAGACTCGAACAGGAAGTTCGCTTATTGTACAGCAAACAAAAAGAAATAGAAACTCAATTTGGCTTAACTGAATATGCCATACATAGCTTTGTCGCTCCAATGAAACGACATTTTGAAGGCGTTTTAGATATTAATTCTGCCCAAAAATTAGCAACTCGTGCTTGGAAGGCATATGAAAAAAAGCGATATGGAAACGCTAATCATGTATACTTTAAAAAGTACGGAACCATGACTTCCATTGAAGGTAAAACAAACAAATCAGGCATTACTTTTCGTGAAGAAAATGGCCAGTACTTCACCAAAATAATCGGTTTAAAAATATCTGTTAAAGTGAAACCAATTGATATTTACACAAAAGAAGCTTTATTACACTTGGAAAATATCAAATATTGCCGAATCGTTCGCAAAATGATACGTGGAAAAATGAGATACTTCGTTCAACTGATTATCAAAGGAATTCCACCAAAGAAACGGGATCAAAAAACAGGGCAATATAAAATTCTTCTGGGCAAAGGCAGAGTCGGAATTGACCCTGGAACCCAAGCTATGGCGGTTGTATCGGATGAAGCAGCCATATTACAAGAGTTAGCTCCAGGCATTGACAAACTGGAAAAAGAAAAACGCATTATACAGCGAAAAATGGAACGCTCCAAACGGGCAACGAACCCAAATAAATTCAATTCTGACGGTACATTTAAAACGGGCAATAAAGAAAAATGGGTATTTTCTAATAATTACCTTAATCTTCGTAATAAGTTGCAAGATATTCATCGTAAACAAGCGGCGAAACGTAGACAATCTCATTGTCAGTTAGCCAATATTGTGTTAAGGACAGGGAATGAGTTTTTTGTTGAAACCATGAACTACAAAACTCTGCAAAAACGAGCAAAAGAGACTAAGATTTGTGAAAAGACTGGTAAATTACAGCGTAAAAAGCGTTTTGGAAAGTCTCTTGCCAATAAAGCACCAGCTTTATTTGTTTCAATTTTGGAATATAAATGCAAATATCTTGGGGCAAAATTAAATAAGATTAATACTTGGACAGCCAAGGCCAGCCAATATAACCACGAAATGGATGATTATCAGAAGAAAAAACTCCATCAACGATGGAGTCAAGTCGGCAATTATACTGTTCAAAGGGATTTGTATTCTGCTTTCCTCATTAAAAACATTGATGATACTCTAGAAAAAATTGATAAGGAATTATGTGATCGAAACTTTGAAAATTTCATCATGAAGCACGACATAGAGATTGAACGATTAAAACTAAAAATGTCAACCATTTCAAGTATGGGGATAAGGGCTTCTTAAAATGAAATCAAAAGGTCTGACCTACCTACCGAACGTTAAACAGCCATTAGGTTGTTTGTTCAAGAAAGGTTCGATGAACTAAGCAAGTGTCTTATTGTTGTACTTAGGCATCCCTTCGGATGGCGCTAGGGAGAAATAAGAAGAAGCTTGGATAAGAGAACCCACCACATTTATGCGTGTGGAGTGTCAGCGCCCTTTTAAATATATTAGATGCTTTTCTTATGTTCAACGGCCATGATCGGTTTGAAACTAGGCATGTTGGCGATATATACCCCCAGCAGCACTAAGATTCCCCCTAAAATTTGCGACAGCATAATCCGGTTCCCTAATATGAAATGTGAAGCAAGAATAGCGACAAACGGCTGGATGTTCATGAACATGGAAGCAGTTCCTGCTCCAACCTTAGCCACCCCGCTGTTCCACCAAAAGCCGGCCATTCCTTGGGCAAATATCGCCGCAAAAATCAGCAATGCCCACATGAAAACAGAATGACTAATGGCAGTCCCGCTCACCATTCCTTCCACCCCGGCAGCAGGAATCATCAGGACACTCCCCAAAACAGTTGCGTAAACCGTAACGACAAAAGATGGCATGGTTTGGGATAGGCCGCGGATAAATAAAATACTAATCGACAAACAAAGCATTGCTATAAAAATATTAAAATCTCCCCAAGAGATTCCTAATGATCCTCCGGCAACCCCAATAATTGAAAAAACACCTATCAAACTGATGATAGCCCCTAAAGATTTTTTAGCTGTTAATTTCACCTTAAAAATAATCCGTTCGAGGATAATTGTCGCAATTGGTGCCAGCGAAATAATTAACGAAGCATTGGCAGGTGTTGTATGTTTCAGGCCGGTAAAATAAAACGTCTGGTTTAAAAGCGTACCAAAAATTCCAACACCAACAAGATATCTCCACTCCGAGGTTGTTGGCCGCTTTATGCCCTTATAAAAGAGCGCGACAATGATGAGAAAAAGTGACGTAATGCAAATTCGGACAGTTGATAAGAATACCGGGGAAAACCCTTGAAGCAAATAAGCACTGATGGGATAATTACAGCCCCAAAAGACAGAGACTAAAAACAAGCTGATAAAAGCTTTATTTTGGCCGACATTCATAAGGATGTACACGAACCTTTCCAATTTACTATAATCATGTTATCCATTATAGCATGGTATTTCGTGACACGAAACGTATTTTTAATGCTAGAATTCTATATTATTTACATAAAAAGGGGAATCTTACCATAAGTAAAATTCCCAACTGTATTAACATAGTTTTTCTGGATTTCTTTTTTAGCCTACAAATACGTCCAGCTATTAATTTGCCAGATTTACGATGCGCCCCTCCAAACTTGGACTGACGGTTTTATCTTCTTGGGCGCTCACATATTCAGTAAAGGTTTCCCAGTCGACATATCCAGGCTCGCTGACACGGCCTTCACTGTACGCTTTTGCGAAAACAGTAAAACCGTCTCCGCCTTTTGCGGTGAAAGTGTTCGTGGCAACAACGTAAGTTTTATTAGGATCAAGAGGAACATAATTAACGCCATCCTCTTTTACATCGATTGATTTCACCTTTTGGCCAACAGGCAGACTGCTGTCATAGGTGAATTTCAAACCGGATACTTGCAGGAAGCCACCAAATGCTTTCGGTGCGTCTTTCACACTGATTTCTAAAGCCTCTTTAATTTCCGCGCCCGTTAATTTCATGATGCCCAGCGAGTTTCCAAATGGCATGACTTCGAGGACCTTTGCCAAAGTAATATCCCCTTCCGGCACTGAGGTCCGAATCCCGCCCCCATTTTGGAAAGCAATAACGGTATCCGGATTGATTGTTTTTGCTTTGGCCAGCATTCCATCCGTAATTAAGTTCCCCAGATTGGTTTCACCAGTTCGGGCCGGCGGATTGCCGCCGATTAAGTCAACGGTTGTTTTACCAATCACGGTCTTTTCCATTTCTACTACAGCTGGCTTATATTTAGTTTCGAGTATTTGTGCCGCCTCCGGATCTTCTGGTACTTGACTAAGATCTACAAGCTTGCCTCCAAAGTTCACAATTTTTCCTTTTTTATCAAATCGAACATCCAGTGTCCCTAGGAATTTGCTGTATTCATTGGCTTGGACAATGACTGTCGGTTCCTTGCCGGCTTCTACCATGACCGGTTGATCCAGTTTAGTATGGGTATGGCCGCCCACAATGATGTCAATCCCGTCGACTTCCTTGGCTAACGTTAGGTCGTTATCCCCACCGCCATCATCGTACCCGATATGAGTCAGAGCAATAATTTTGTTGACGCCTTTTTCTTTGAACGATTTGACTGCTTGTTTTGCTTCTTCTAGATAATTTTGAAAAGCCACATCAGGGCCTGGGCTGGAGATGTCCACGGTTTCTGCAGTCGTCAATCCAAAAATCCCGATTCGCTCCCCGTTTACCTTTTTAATAATGCCATTGTAAATTTCGCCATTGCCCTTGGGATTGTTTTTTATTTCATCATTAAAATACGGGTTGATATTTCCATCTTTCTTGAAGTCGACATTGGCGCTGACAAATGGAAATCCCGCCCCTTTCACAAAATTCGCCAAGGTGGCTGTCCCTTTGTCAAATTCATGGTTGCCAAATGTCATCGCGTCATAGCCCGCAAGATTCATAAACTCTAGATCCGCCAGACCCTCATACTTGTTAAAATAAAGTGTACCGCTAAAAACATCCCCAGCATCCAATAAAAGTGAACTTGGATGTGCTTCACGCACTTGTTTAATAGCTGTTATCCTTCTTGCAACATTGTCTAAATGTGCATGGGTATCATTGGTGTGCATGATAGTCAACGTATAGTTGTTTTTGTCTTTATTATGTAGAGCAGATTCATAGGAGGCATTTGCTTGTGCTTTAACTGACGATACAGGAGGTTCTTTAGGGGCTGCAAGAGCAGCAGTGGCAGTTGTCATCATGGCGGCGGCAGTTAATACAGAGAAAAACTTACGGTAAAGCGTTTTTTGAACTTTCATCCAATCCCCTCTTTACATATAAATTTTTTACCTTGGCGTATGAAATATTACACCACATTTATTCTAGCAAATTTTTCAAGGAATTTCCTTCCTTTTCAGATAGGACTAAAATTAAATCTAAAAATGCGAGAACTTTTTAAATCCTCGCATTTCTTTTATTACTAACCTAAAGCAATTTTTTGGTTTATCCGTTTCAATATACTTTCCACAAACTTCCTGCAACGCTCTATGTCCTTCGCCTGCGGAATCACTTCAATTTTAAGAGTGGCGGCCAAGTTAGTCTGAACATAAAGCATATCCCTAAATTCATCAACTGCCCCGCAAAATCTTGGGTACCCGCTGTCGCCAGTTCCTGCCGCCCCCGTAATCATACCGCTGACCTCCAATGTTTCAAAAGCGCGGTATAGTTCCATCATTTCGTATGGGATTTCCCCATTTCCCCACGTATAGGTTCCAATCACGACCGAATCAAACCTCGCTGATTCCCAAACCGGAAATTGGTCAACACGAAACAGGGATGTATCTCTATTTTTCTGTAAAAATAAACGCCACAGCAAATAGGCTAACTCCTCCGTATTCCCTGTTTTTGAAGCATAGACGATGGCTATTTTCATAACTCATCGAACCCATTTGATTGGGTGACCTTAGAATATGTCCGCGGCTTCTGCTCGAAGAAATCAGATTTTGTTCCGTTCAGCATTTCATCGCTAAACACATGAATCCACGGCATCGGATTGTTCCTTTCCTTATATAAATTCTGCAGTCCAAGCTGTCGGAGGCGCTTATTGGCGAGGTATTCCGTGTAATCTTCGTACTCACCTAAATCAATTCCGTCAATATCCTTCAAAATAAAGGAAGCCCATTCTTTCTCAAGCCCGACGGCTTTTCCAATGGTCTGATATACATAATCCATATTCTCCTGAGTGTACAGCTCCGGATTTTCTGTTAACAAAATCCGAATAAACTGGGCCATGAAGTATGCATGCTGCATTTCGTCCCGCTGAATATAGCTGATCATCGTGCTCGTTTTCAGCATTTTCTGCTGCCGGGCAAGATAATAGAAAAAGGCAAAGCCTGCATAAAAATAGATCCCCTCGAGATTAATAGAATTTACACTTAACTCAAATAAATGCTGTGGGGTAGGATTCTCGCGAAATCGTTCATAAGCATCTAAAATCAATTGGTTTCGTTTTTGGACAATGGGGTCACTTTTTGCTTGATTAAATCGCTCATTCTGCTCACTTAACGGCACCAGCGAGCTCAAAATATACGAATAGGATTCATTATGGACCGCCTCCTGTTGGGCAATCACAGCAAAAACCGCTTTAAAGCTGGAATCGGTCACATAATCCATTACTTGTGTCATCGTCGGCGTTTGCAAGCTGTCTAGCGATGCAAGCTGAGTATTGATCCGTAAAAATACATCTTTTTCTATCTCACTAAGCAGGTCCCATTGTTTTATGTCATCCTGCATATTAATCTCTTGTGCCTTCCAAAAATTTGACAGTAAGGTTTGATACAAATCATACATCTGCGGGTAGGCAATATCGTTCCAATTCAGCAGGCCTGATGATTCTCCGTTGATAATCCCTGTTGATTTGTTTGGAAATTCCGGATTTAGCAATTTAATTTTTTTCAAAAGTTTCATCTTTATTTCCCCCTGTTAGCTATGGCAAGCTTCGCATTCCTCGATTTCCGTTTGCGAAGTGCTTCTTACGTAGTACGTCGTCTTTAACCCCTGCCTCCACGCTTCCATATGAAGGTTCAGCAGCTCTTTCGCCTTGATATCATGACGGACATAAAGGTTAAAGCTGATTGCCTGGTCGATATGGCGCGAGCGTGCCGCATTTTGTTTGATACTCCACGTTTGATCCAGTTCATGCCTTGCCCGGCGATAATAGAGGTATGTTCGATGATTCAAATCCGGTGCGGTCACTTTAAATTTAAAGTTTTTCTTTTCTTCTGCGTATTCGACTGAATAGATGGGGTCAATGCCATCTGTTGAACCACCAATCTTTGCTGTTGATGAATTTGGTGCGATAGCCATTAGCCAGCCATTCCGGAGACCGGATTGCGCGACCTCCCTCTTTAACTCCAGCCACCTCTCAGACCGATAATTTTTCCGTGCAAAATACTCACCAGTCTGCCACTCCGAACTTTGAAATTGGCTGTATGCCCCCTTTTCTAAGGCTAATTCCATTGAGGAGCGGATGGTATAGTAGGCAATATCTTCATATAGCTCGTCCGCAAATTCAACGGCTGACTCAGATTCCCAGTGAATCCCCTTCAATGCTAAAAGATGATGCCATCCAAACGTGCCAAGACCAATAGCCCGGAATTTCTTATTCGTCAGCTGTGCCTGTCCTACCGAAATAGTATTTAAATCTATGACATTATCAAGCATTCTTACCTGTATCCGTATCAAACGTTTCAGCACATTTGCCGGTACCGCTTTTGCGAGATTGATGGACGAAAGATTACAGACAACAAAATCGCCAGGTTTTCGAACAATCACGACGTTTCCATCCTGATCCTGGTATTCGTTAACAATTTTTGTGGCTGACATATTTTGCGTGATTTCCGTACAAAGGTTGCTGCAGAAAATCGAGGTACGGCCCTTCCCTAATAGATGTTTATTGGGATTTTGCCGGTTGACCTCGTCCCGGTAAAACATATACGGCGTCCCCGTTTCCAATTGCACCATCATGATTCGCGCCATAATATCCATAGCCCTATACGTTTTTCGCGGCAGTAACGGATGGTTAACAGCCTCTTCATATTTATCCCTAAAATATTTCCGGTCAATTTCATCGTAAAAATCCTCTAGCCCTAGGGGATTTCCATTCGCATCTTTCCAGCCCATCACCTGTTTCACTTGATGAGGACAAAAGGTATGCCACTCGCCGATGCTTCTGCCATTCCCATCGGTCTCCTGCAGTTTTTCCATAAAAAGATCCGGCACGCAGACACCTGTAAAAATATCATGTGCTTTCCGGCGTTCGTCCCCATTGTTCGTTTTCAAATCCAGGAAACCGTTCATTAGATCCTTGTGAAACAAATCCAAGTAAACAGCAATTGCCCCCTGGCGCTGGCCTAATTGATCAACACTGACGGCCGTATCGTTGACCAATTTAACCCATGGTACGACACCGGAGGAATTACCCTTGAACTTTTTAATGTCTGAGCCTAATGCCCTCACCTTTCCAAAGTAAATCCCAATCCCGCCGCCATCTTTGCTTAACCGGGCAATGTCCCAGTTATTTAAATAGATGCCATCAAGGGAATCGTCCACCGTATCAATGAAGCAGGAGGACAGCTGGCCAAAGCTTTTTCCGGCATTCGCCAAGGTGGGGGTGGCGACAGTCATATATAAATTACTCAATGCCCAGTAAGCTTCTTTTACCAGTTTTATCCTCACGCCCCTTTTCTCGTATTTCATGATTGTCATAGCAATGATCATGAAACGTTCCTGCGGTAGTTCGAAAATGTTCCGATTATGGTCCCGGGCAAGATAACGGTCTGCCAATAGGAATAACCCTATGTAATTAAATAACTCATCCCGCTCAGGATTAATCTCTTTCGCTAATTCCTCTATTTCCTCTTTCGTATATAGATTTAATAGGTCACTAGAATAAATCCCTATACTACTTAAATGTATAATTAAGCTGTGTAGATCCCCATATTTTAGTGAAGAATCATAGCCTCTATTCTCTGCTGCATTAATATAGAGTTCATACAGATATAAGCGGGCCGCAACAAAAGTCCAATCCGGCTGGTCCATTGCAATTTTGTTGACTGCATATAATAATCCCTTCTGATTTGCCTCCAATGCTGACCCATCCAGCTCCATGATTTGTTTTTGCAGCTCCATCGTATCCACTCCGTATTTATCGGATGCCTGCCTAATCGTCTCAAATACTTCCTTTATTTCTGTCTTAACCTGTGTGGTCATGTCACTTTCCTCCTAAAAAAATAAAAAATCCGCTCCGGCGAGAACCGAGCGGATGAAACGAGCACACAACAAAAGGGAATAACGAGGCCATGTCTTCCTTATGTTGCCGTCGTTTCCTCTTCTCAATCCCCGAAGAAGTTGAAACATCTTAAGAAAGACAGGTCTCCTGACTTATGCATCACTCTACTCTAAGCCCTTCCCGTATAAGCACCTATTTTCATAAGCATTCTTATACAGTGGTTTGCTCATTTCGTCAGCATTTACAGTTGCGGGGGCAGTTCCGGCATCACACCGGATTCCCTATTAAGCCGTGTTCGGCATCTTCCCTTAAGGCTAACACAATATATAGTTTTCAACTTTACAAATCGAACAGCATATAGAAAAACTAATATCAATATTAGTACATGCCCATTTTTGGGTCAAGTATTATTTTCCATCAACAACAACATTTGGCTCAAGTGAAAAATTGATGCTCGGCCGCAATGTTTGCGAAATAAAGCAAGCTTTTTCAGCTCGAACTGCAATCTCTTGCAATTTTTCTGGAGAGATTCCAGAGTCACTACTAATATAAAAAACTGGGCGATGGATAATTTGTTTAAACTTCAATTTACCGTCCTCTCTGTCGACTACACCCTCAGAAACAACCTCGAGTTTTTCTACCTCAATTTTTCGATTCCCCAGCATCGCCCCTAGTGTAATCATATAACAATTATTGGAAGATGAAATAAGCAGCTCCTCTGGATTTGAACCGATTCCTGGACCCTCCATATCCGCCGGTGCCGAAACAGCGATATCAAGACCACCGTTTGTCTGAATATGCCCCTTCCCATTCCGATCTCCCTGCCAGGTGCCATTTACTTTAAAGTGAAAACTTTCCATTTTGCAAATACCCCTTTATCATTTTTTATGAAACCATCCTTATTAACCTTTCAACAAAAATTCCGAAAACCCTGCAAAAAATAACAAAAAGGAATCTTACATTTTCCAATGTAAAATTCCTCCATTCTTCCCTTTAATGTGCATGGTGATTATGATGGCGGTGGAACATTTGATGATTAGAATCCACTGCCATGATCAAAACTCCCAAGCCCATCTCCACAATCCCAACAATCAGAAAAATCGGCAATGTTTAGCGAGACATTCGTCCGCAAAAAGTTCTTAATTTAAAAGATAACCTCATCCGCCTTTACAATGGCAACCTGATGTTCAGGAGTTTTCACCCCTCTTAGTGTACTATTATGGAGATTTATTATTTGCTCGGCAGTATAAACTCCGTCAACGGTGGTATGACCATCCTCAACTAATGTAACATCAAAACCTTGTGATAAGGCCGCACGGCAAGTCGTATCAATGCAGAATTCCGTTCTAACTCCGACCACAACAAGGTGAGTCACACCGCGATTTTGCAACTCTTCTTGTAATTCCGTTTGATAAAAAGAATCTGCCGCCCGTTTATGGATCACAATATCCTGCTCGCGTGGAGTAATCCCAGGAGCAAACTGCCAAAACTGTGTTCCCCTTGCCAGCAAATCCCCCTTCGGACCTTCAAACTGTATATAAAAGACAGGGACATTTTCTCTTTCCGCCTTAGCAATCATCTTTTGTATTACGGAAAACGTTTCATCCTGTTTATAAGTCCCCCAAAGCGGACCTAACTGAACGTCAATAACCAGTAATGATGATTTTCCTTCTCTCATTAATCCATTCCCCTTTCAGCGAATTTTTTAATTGCCCCCTACTAATTTTACATCTAATTCCCTTAAAATCCGTACAAATAAGATAATAAAAAAGCGCAAATATCCTGCAAGATATTTGCGCTTTTCTTTCTATTTCCCGTCCACAATTTCCTTTAATATCTCATACGACCGTTTTTGTTTTTCAACATCATAAATATAGGTAACAGCCATAAGTTCATCCACATTATATTTTTCCTGAAATGCTGACAACTGCTCCCGGACGGTCTCTTTACTTCCCAACATCGTCATTCTCGACATGGACATTACCATTTCCTTCTCCATTGGAGTCCAAATTTGATCCATATTTTCAACAGGTGGCTGCAATGGCATGCGGGAACCGCGAACAACGTTTAGGGAAAATTGCCGCATCGTAGTTGATAAGAAACTTGCTTCTTCGTCCGTTTCAGCAGTAACTACGTTTAAACAAACCATCATGTATGGCTTATCCAAATACTCTGACGGCTGGAATCGGCTGCGATATATCGAAATCGCCTCCTCCATATATCTTGGCGCAAAATGGGAGGCAAAAACATATGGCAAACCTAAGCTTGCAGCAAGATAGGCGGAATCAGTTGAAGATCCCAGGATGTAAATTGGGATCCCAGTCCCTGCCCCAGGATATGCCCGCACATAACCTTGCTGGTCTTCTGGTCCAAAATACGTTTGCAACGCTTTAACATCTTCAGGAAACGTAAAAACAGAATCATTTTTCGAACGTCTTAGTGCATTTGCTGTCATCATGTCTGTTCCAGGCGCGCGGCCGAGTCCAAGTTCAACCCGCCCCGGATAAATGGTTGCCATCGTTCCGAATTGTTCAGCAACTACCAAAGGGGAGTGGTTCGGGAGCATAATCCCGCCCGAGCCCACGCTAATTTCATTTGTATGTTCTAAGGTATGTTTTATTAAAATGGCAGTTGCAGAACTGACCAGCGTCGGGGTGTTGTGGTGTTCCGCAATCCAATAACGTTTATATCCCATTTTTTCAACTGACTGTGCTAAATCCACCATTGCATCAATCGCTTGTTTCGAATCCTGTCCTTCCCGAATTGGGGCAAGGTTTAATACTGAAACTGGTATATGAGTATTTGTCATTATTTATAAGTCCTTTCTTTAAACAGATACACTACTATAGTAACAATGACAGTTTAGGAACAAAAATTAAATGCTTATACAAAAAGAAAAAGGTGCCGCACCATCCCGACACCCTTTCCATTCAAACTTAATCGTTATTATTCTTCTGCTGTATTGATACATGCTTTGGAGGTTTCGGATAACCCGTTTTTCCTGAATCGTCTGGACCGGTTAGGGTATTTCTTTGATCTAATACCTTTCCTGAGTACTCAATTGGATTTTTATCTGCCATCTTTTTTCACCTCTATTTTTTATTGGATTCAGGTAAGTTTAAACTTCTTTTCCCTTTTCGCCATATTTCATTCTTCTTTCCGCTTCGCTCATCCGGTTTTGCGGCGGTCTGGTTTTATTGAGCGCCTTCTTTAATTCCACCGTTGCATCATCGTTTGTGTTATATTTCTTATCCATGAATATCACTCCTTTTCGTTCTTATTATGAACTGAATTAAAAGCTTCATTCTTCCAGACTAACGCAAAAAAGCCCCCCATTATCACGGGATGGCTTTTAAAAATATATAAACTTCGCATTAAAAGACAATCGTTTTATTCTCATGGACAATAACCCGGTCTTCTAAATGCCATTTGACCGCACGCGCTAATACACTCCGCTCGATCGAACGGCCGATTTTCTTTAGGGCCTCAACATTCGAACGGTGGTCAACCCGGGCAATATCCTGCTCGATAATTGGCCCTTCGTCCAAATCATTGGTCACATAATGGGAGGTGGCCCCGATTAATTTTACACCGCGGCCATATGCCCGTTCATACGGCCGGGCCCCAATAAAGGCTGGCAGGAACGAATGGTGGATGTTGATAATTTTATTCGGGTTAGCAGCCACAAAGTTCGGCGTCAAAATTTGCATATAGCGGGCCAGCACTATGACATCAATTTCATGTTCTTTGAGGAGCTGCAATTGCTTGGCTTCAACCTCCGCACGAATGTCCTTATTGGCAGGAATATAGTAGAACTGAATATTCAGTCCTTCGACCACATCCCTAGCCTCTTCATGATTGCTGATGACAAGAGCGATGTCCGTCAATAAATCACCGCTTTGCCATTCCCATAAAAGTTCAAGCAGACAATGCAATTCCTTTGATACAAAAATCGCCGTTCTTTTCACCTCAAAAACCGGTCTAAAGCTCCATTCCATTGAAAACTGCGCAGCGATCTCAATAAATTTCTGTTTCATTTCCTGAGCTTTATCTTTTAAAGAGGGGCATTCAAATTCAATTCTGATGAAAAAACGCCCGCCCTCTGGATTAGTAGAATACTGATTGGACTCAATAATATTTGCATTGTAGGAATATAAAAATTGCGAAATGGCAGCCACAATACCCGGTTGATCCGGACAACTGACTAAAAGCCTGCCGCGATTTTGATTCTTCTTTTGAAATTGTTCTAACTGATCTTTAAAAAACGAACTCATGATAGCTACCTCTACCCTCATTTTAATTATTGTGAATTATTATACAATTTAAAGTAGGGCCTTGTCACCATCTTAATAGAAAAACGGGTGGCGTGCCACCCCGTTTTTTTACGTCTTTTTCAACTGTCTGCCTTTTAATTGCGGCTGCCTTTCTACATACCATTGGAAAAACCAGATTGTTGTTGTCATCCAAAACCCGCTCGCAAAATAGCCGCCAATAATATCACTTGGATAATGAACACCCAAATAGATACGGCTGATGCCAATCATCAAAATCATAATAATACTAAAAATAATCAACAGTGTGCGGCCTGTTCGGGTAGCAATATGTCTCCAAAGCAGGAAGGCAAGTATTCCATATACAGAAAATGCATTCATCGCATGTCCGCTCGGAAAACTATAGCCACCGATTTCTATCAATCGATGGAATTCGGGCCGTGCTCGGTGAAAGATTGATTTTAATATGGAATTGATAATCGGGGTTCCCGCAATCACGGCAATGAATAATATCAATTCCAGCCGATGGTGAAGCACCTTATAGAGAAAGTAAATAATAAGGATGCTGAGAATTACCACTATTTTTGTCGACCCAATAAAGGTGAAAAATTTCATGATGGCTGTTAAGGCAGGTGACTCAAGTCCCTGAACCGAATTTATTATGGTGCTATCAAATTGGACAATCTTATGAGCCTCGATAAGCGTTGCCATCAATGCAAAGGCTGCAAGGGAGATGACACTTATGATGAATGCGCGTGTTAGCTGAAACTTCAAGTTCATTGCTGGTAACCTCACCGATAAAATTTCCTTTATTTTACCCTATTTCTGTTTATATCATAAAGCTTCGGGTAAAATAGGCAACTTGTTTGTTACTTCTAATACCGTTTTATACCCGCTCCGGGCAAAACACAAAAAGTGCCCCAAAAGGGACACTTCTTTTCTTCTTTATTCCTCAGCCACTTTCACCAGCTGTTTACCAATGTTGTCACCGCGGAAAAGTCCTAGGAAGGCATCTACAGTGTTATCAAAGCCTTCGACAATCGTTTCACGGTATTTGATTTTTCCTTCCCTTACCCACTGGGTTAGCTGTGTTAAGCCTTCCTTGTTGTGCTGGGCATAGTCAGAAACAATGAAGCCCTTCATCAAGGAACTGGTTGTCAACAACTGACCAGCCACTCTTGGACCGATAGGCAGCTTATCCGCATTATATTGAGAGATTTGTCCGCAAATGGCGGTTCTGGACTGGAAGTTAATTAAGGACATCACCGCATCGCTTACAGTACCCCCAACATTGTCGAAATAAACATCGACACCGTTAGGGCAGGCTTCCTTCAATGCTTTGCGAAGGTTGTCTGCTGTTTTATAGTTAATCGCAGCATCAAAACCTAGTTCATCTGTTAAATAGGCGCATTTATCGTCTCCGCCTGCAATACCAACGACTCGGCAGCCTTTTAATTTAGCGATTTGACCGACAACTGTTCCAACAGCTCCAGATGCTCCTGAAACGACGACCGTTTCCCCTTCCTTCGGCTCCCCTATGTATAACAATCCAAAATAAGCAGTTAATCCAGGCATTCCGAGCACATGCAGTGCAGTAGTCACAGGTGCCAATTCTGGGTTAAGTCTGCGAAGACCGCTTCCATCAGAAACGTTATACTCAGCCCATTCCATAATGCCATCTACATACTGCCCCACTTCAAACCGAGAATTTTTCGATTCGATTACTTTTCCAACGACCCCGCCTTTAAATGGCTGACCTACTTCATATGGCTTGGCATAAGATTTGGCATCCGACATCCGGCCTCTCATATAAGGGTCAACAGACAAATATAGTGACCGTATTAGCACTTCACCATCCTGAAGTTCAGGAAAATTCACCTCAATAAATTCAAAATTGCTTTCATCTGGCATTCCTACTGGCCGACTAGCCAATAAAATTTTTCTGTTCAAAAGGTTTGTCATCTAACCACTCCCTGTTTTATCTACTCCAAGAAGCAATTCTAGGTGCTTGATTATAATGTTCTACTTTTACGGCCATTCTCCTGCCAGAACACAAAATTAATGCGCGTATACCTTCAATTTATCCTATTTTTCTTACTATTTCGGCAATATCCTTCGCTGCACCCTGTTATTCCAATCCCGCTTTTTCAAGAGCAATTCTAGCAAGTGCAGCCCAATCCTGATTTCCGCGATTTTTGGCCACTGAGGCGAGCAGGCGGTTATGTAATAGACCCGCTAACGGCATCGGTGTCTGGGTCGAGTTTGCTTCCCCCAAAACTAGGTTGCAATCTTTAAGACCAAGCGCCAGCTTCCACAACTGCCTTGGTTTTCTCGGGAGTTCGATTGTAAACCTTCACCTGAAAACCAGCCTTCAATAAATTCATGACCATAGGCTCTCCCATATTTCCAAGGCCAATAAAGCCGATTACTCGTGTCATTTTCGTTCATACTCCTGTTATTCTAATATCCCTTATTGGTATCTACTATATTGTTAAGAGGTTTATTTTCTTCCAAGTTTCTGAGTGTATCCAAAAAACACGCCGCCCCTTCTTCAGGTGTCGTTACCGCTGAAATATGAGGGGTAATCAGTACGCCAGGATGTATCCATAATGGTTGATTTTCCGGCAGCGGCTCCTGTGTAAATACATCCAGGACAGCATAACGGACCTGCCCGTCTTCCAAAGCTTGCAGCAATGATTCTTCATCCACCGATGCTCCCCGCCCTACATTAATAAAACCGGCGTTTGTTACTTTTTGAAAAACTTGACTATTAAAAAAACCAGCCGTTTCTTCCGTCAGCGGCATCGTGTTGATAATCACATCCATTTCCCCTAGGATGGTAAAATGAGATTCAACAGTCATAGCCTCTTTAAAATACTCTTTTTCTTTTCCACTTTGGGAGACGCCGTAAACCTCCACTCCGAAACCAGACAAAAGCTTGGCGACAGCCTGCCCAATTTCACCGGTTCCATAGACCATCACTTTGAGTTCATTTAATAGCTTCGGAGTCCGTTGCCGCCATTTTTTCTGCAGCTGTAATTCCCGAAACTCCTCGTGACATTGTAAGTCTCTTAATATGTAGCTTAAGCAATACTCTCCGATTCTTTGACCAAACGTACAAACTGTCCTTGTTAAAAGTACACGATCGTCCCAGGTCTTTTTATATAAAAAGCGGTCAACTCCCGCACCGAGCGAGTGCACCCATTTTAAATGACTGTAATCGTAATCCGATTTAAGATTAAAAGATACAAGTGCATCCGCCCATTTCAAATTCTCCTGAGTGGCTTCATCCTCCGGAATATAACGGAAATTTTTTTGGACGCCCGCATTTTGGATGTATGCCCGAAGCTCCTTATACATGGGGCTGACAATTAAAATATTTTCGATTTTCACAATAATTCACCTCTTCAACATTAACTCCATTTTAAGGATAATTGGGAAAAAACTCAAAAAAGAAGAGCAAGGCTGTAAATCCCCTGCTCTCTACCTCATTATTTGGAAGCTGCTGGTGCTATTTGATGAACAAATTCCTTCATCAAATCAAAGGACTCCACAGCTACATCCTGGTCCGCAAAAAATTGCAGGAAACCATGGACCATACCCTCAAAGCGTTTAGCGGTTACTGGAACGCCCGCATCACGTAACCGCTTTGCATACATTTCCCCCTCATCTCGCAGCACATCATACTCCGCCGTTAAAACCAGCGCCGACGGCAGACCGCTTAGATCCTCTGCTTTGATTGGTGATGCATATGGATGCTTTCGGTCCTCTTCTTTTTCAAGATATAAATCCCAGAAAAGTCTCATATGAGTGTTTGTTACCCCATACCCATCGGCATTTTCCGAATAGGATGGGTAGATGGAGGAACCATCTAATGGATGGAAATCGATAACGGGATACATTAAGATTTGTTTAGCGATTTTCGGCCCCTGCAGGTCTCGCGCCATTAAAGTCACCGCAGCCGATAAAGCTCCTCCGGCACTGTCGCCGCCGACAATAATATTATTTGGAATGCCATTTAACTCAGACGCATGCTCAGCAGCCCATATTACCGCTGCATAACAATCCTCAGGGGCTGCTGGGAATGGATGTTCAGGCGCTAATCGATAATCAACCGAAATAACTTTTGCACCGGTGTGAATGGTTAATAATCGGCCCAGCACATCATAGCTTTCTACATCACCAACGACAAATCCGCCGCCATGGAAAAAAAGGAACAACGGAAACGGACCTTCACCGGCTGGCGTATAGATACGAATAGGTACTTCCTGCCCTTTAGACCCATCAATGGTACGATTTTCAATGGATTGTACCTGTGGTCTTTCGTTTTCCGGCGGCAGAAATGCTAAAGCCGCCCCTCGATAATTGATTAGATCATCCGTTGTGTTGAGCTCTCCTAATGGGTTTCCAGCTAGAAATTGCTCTACATATGGTCTAAATGTCATCCAAAAACTCCTCTCGTATTTTAAAAGATTATGAGGAGAAATCGCATCGTTGCTATCTTCCGTCAAGTTTACCAGTGATTTCCTTTACTTATATATGATGATACCCAGTTTCTATATAACTATCAGTAAATATACGATTTTAGTATTTTTTATAAAAACCCCTTGAACAAATAGGAATATTCTGTTATATTAATTTTAATTACATACTTCTTACTTCATACCTTATGAAGTGAGGATAGAGGCGCAAAGACCATCAGTAAACCATCCAAGGGTAATGGGACCCGTTGACGGTGGCGGAAAGGGGAATTTGCCGAAGCTTCTGAGGATCTCATTGTTCCGGGAGCTGGTTCTGTTATTTAATAAATACAGAATTGTCATATAGGAAACTATATGGAGGGCTATCTCACGCAGGGGAACTTGTAAAATTAACGTTTCTGATGCAGCTGTTGGGCCTTTCCCGCAGCTGCTTTTTGCGTTTGGCCTACCTCTTTTTAAAAATAATTTTAAAAGGGTGAAATTTATGTACTTTGGCCAAGTTTTAACAGCAATGGTGACTCCGTTTGATCAGGATGGCGAAATTGATTTTAATGCGACGAGAGATTTAGTAAATTATTTATTAGCGAATGGTACTGACGGGTTGGTGGTTTGTGGAACAACCGGTGAGTCCCCTACCTTATCAACTGAGGAAAAAGTGGCTTTATTTAAATTTGTGGTTGAAGTTGCGGACGGGAGAGTTCCCGTTATTGCAGGGACTGGCTCAAACAACACAAGAGCCTCAATCAGTCTAACAAAGCTAGCAGAAGAAGTCGGTGTAGACGGCATCATGCTTGTTGCCCCATACTATAATAAACCATCCCAGGAAGGCATGTATCAGCATTTTAAAGCGATTGCTGAATCTACTTCTCTTCCGGTAATGCTTTATAATATTCCAGGACGCAGTGTCGTCAATATATCTGCTGAAACGGTTATCCGCCTTTCTCAGATTCCTAATATTGTAGCGGTTAAGGAAGCTAGCGGCCACTTGGATGACATGGCCGAAATTATTAAACAAACTGCTGATGACTTTTCTTTATACAGCGGTGATGATGGAATGACCTTGCCGGTGCTTTCGATTGGCGGCGTTGGTGTGATTTCCGTTGCATCTCATATTATCGGGAATGAAATGCAAGATATGGTGTCACGCTTTAAAAATGGGGATTTAGCAGGCGCTGCTGCTGCACACCGTGAATTACTGCCAATTATGAAAGCTTTATTTGCAGCACCAAGCCCAGCACCTGTAAAAGCAGCTTTAAATATGAAAGGGATCCATACCGGCGGTCTGCGCTTGCCGTTAATTCCTTTAAACGAAGAGGAAACCAGAACACTTCAGAATGTCCTATTGCAGAATAGCGAACTGGAAGTTATTTAGAGTGATACCCGAAAGCAGGACAAATCGAGCGGGCTCCCGTTCGATTTGTCCTGCTTTTTTTAATTTCTGCTTCCCCCCATCCTCACTGCAAAAATATTTCTTTAATAAATTCAGAAAAGTGTTTACAAAACCTTCTTCAAACTCTATAATTCACATATATTTACTCGGAATTAGTCACAAAAGAAGGAGGCCCCCAACATGAGCATAGGAATTGCCTTAATGGGATTATTAGTTGGGTTATTGGTAGGTTTAACAGGGGTTGGAGGGGCAGCATTGTTAACCCCGGTGCTCATCATGGTCGGAATTCAGCCTTCCATTGCGGTGGGAACGGACCTAGTTTACAACTCCATTACCAAACTGTTTGGAGTCATTCAGCATTGGAGACAGAAAACGATTAACTTTAAACTCATGAAGTATCTTGCAATCGGAAGTGTCCCAAGTGCAACAGGAGCCATTCTCATCCTTCAGGTTTTTGAAAAATATTTCCACAATCAAGAACAAATTATCAAACATGGACTTGGCTATGTCCTTATTTTAGTGGCCACAGCCATTTTAATTAAGACATTTTTTGATAATAAAATCAGGCCGAACCGCTGGCAAATAAGGCCGATTGAGGAAAAACGAACATTAACAATTTTAATCGGTGCCGGTTTCGGCTTTATTGTCGGCCTGACTTCAATTGGATCAGGATCATTATTTGCCCTTGCCATGCTATATCTCTACCGCTTGAAAGGATCTGAGCTAGTTGGCACCGATATAGCCCATGCCTTTTTATTAGTGACTGTTGCCGGACTCCTTCACGCGAATGCCGGAACTGTCAATTATATGCTTGTAGGGAACCTGTTAATCGGGTCAATCCCGGGCGTGTTAGTAGGGAGTACCTTATCTTCAAAAGTACCAACAAAGCCCCTTCGTACGGTCATCTCAGCGGTCATCATTTTTAGCGCGTTAAAACTTATTGGATTATAATAAAAAAGAGCTTAAACGTTTAAGCTCTTTTTTGTTATAATTCAGTTTCTAACTTTAAATGGCTATCCATCTGAACCATTTTATATTCTGTTATAAAGGCAGGTAATGTGATGGTAATGGTCGTTCCGACATTTAAGATACTCTCAATATCAAGCTTTCCGTTCATTGTCTGAATGGTTTTCACCGCGACCATGGAACCTAATCCTGTACCCTTTGTTTTACTGCTGTAGTATGGCTCACCGAAGCGGTTTATTTGCTCTTTGCTCATGCCGACACCGGTATCAACAATTTTAACGGTGACATTATTTTTTTCAAGCGCTGAAACTACATGAAGCTCCCCGCCGTTTGGCATTGCTTCGATTGCATTTTTTATTAAGTTTAAAAAGCATTGGCGAAAATAATTCTTATTCCCTTGAACAGTTCCTTGACCAAGGTTATCTGTAATAATCACGGAACTCATTTTTGCTAAAGGATTCATGATATCAATGACATTGCGGATCTCTTGTTCGACTAGAAGTGGTTCTACTTTTTCAATTGCTGGTTTTGCGAAGGCCAAGTAATCACTAATAATCGATTCCGCATTATGAAGTTCTCTTTCTATATGTTCAATATAGCGTTTCTTCTCGTCTAGAGATAGACTAGGAGATTTCAGCAATTCCATAAATCCTTTTACAACGGTTAAAGGATTTCGAACTTCGTGTGAAATACTTGCCGCCAATTGGCTGACAACTTCCATTTTTTCAAACTTAACTATTTTTGATCGGATATACATAGCATCAGACAATAATTCAATGATATATACCATAAAAAACATAAGAATAGGAGGCAGAATAATAAAATAAAAAATGTATGCTTCTGTCACAACGAAAACATCAGACATCCATAAGGCGACATAAGTCGTAAGAACCTCAAGGACAATGGTCAGCAATACGGAACTGATTAATTTATTTTTTCGATTAAACCTATTAAATCTTCCTGAAAATAGGGCTGTTGCCACAAAGATCACAATATATACAACTAATGTAATACCATTCATTCCGTAAATGGCAAAGCGGGATGTTAACATAATCACCAATAGAACAGCCCCGACTGGCCATCCGCCATAAAGTGTTCCAATAAATACTGGAATTTGCCTTAAATCATGTACACAATACTCGTCAATGTAAATCGGGAATTTCATACAAAATATGATAGGTAAACTCATGCAGGCTGTCAGAAGGGTTTTTTGATACTGTTTAAATTTTTTGACGTTATCAACTAGCACAAAAAACATTAACAGACTGACAATTATATAAAACACATTATCTAAAACATTGTGATTAATATAAACAAATTCCATTACAGGCAGCCCCTTCAAGTTTTGTGCATTTCCAAGTTACAAATAGAAGAAACACAACCCATTTATTATAGCATTTATCATACTAGTAATTAAAGGGAAATTTTGCCTGCCTTACTGTTCAATTAAAATAGAATGAATATTTCTTCAAAGATATTTGCAATATATGAATGGCTAGAAAGCCAAATTTACAAAGGTACATATATGAAAGGAGAAGCCATGACGAATCGTAACGACAATCGAAAACAGCCGCATACTGGCAGCAACGATGCCGAATTTGGCTCCGAATCAACTTTAAGTAAAAAAGAGCGTAAGAGTGCTGCTAGGCAAAACAAGAAAAATCAATAAGAAAAAAGGATAACTCTTCTCCAAGGGTTATCCTTTTAACGTTCGCTCCTATTTAGTTACTATGATCGGCCCATTTTTCGTCAGAATCAACGTATGTTCGATTTGAGCGACAAAGCTTTTTTCCGTAATGTAGGTCCAGCCGTCTCCTTTTTCATAAACCTCTTCCTCATGAGTAGAAATAAACGGTTCAAAGGCAATGACCATTCCTTCTTTTAAAAGCTCATCATCCCATGGCTCATGGTAATTGTAGATATGGTCTGGACGTTCGTGAATTCTCCGTCCAATTCCATGTCCGGTCAGGTTTTTAATAACGGTGAAGCCATGCTGTTTTGCGGTCTGATAGACAGCTTTGCCGATTCCGCTCTTTTTTGAACCCGGTTTTGCTTTTTTCAGGCCTGCATCAAAAGCTGCTTGTGCCGTTTCACATAATTTTGTCAGCACTTCGTCCCCTTGACCACAAACAATGGAAATGCCCGTGTCTGCGAAATAACCATTCTTTGATGCCGACACATCAATGTTAACGAGGTCCCCTTCATTAATGACCCGATTGCCCGGAATTCCGTGGGCAACCTCCTCGTTGACACTGATGCAAGTATAGCCAGGAAAATCATATTCCCCTTTTGGAGCAGAAATGGCTCCTTCCTTTGCAAAAAGTTCACCAGCGATATCATCTAGCTCTTTCGTAGTAATACCAGGCTTTGTCCGTTCAACCAATTCATCACGAATTGCACCAACAATCCTGCCAATTTCCTTTATTCCATTGATATCTTCTTCTGTTTTAACAATCATGCGATTCCCCTACTTATGTTAGTATTGTTTGTCTAAATGACTTATAGGTTCTATTGTAGCCTTTCTTTTTCGAAAAAAACAAGTGAAAAACAGGTATTATGATTTCATTAGTACCTGGTTTCTTAAAATTATTCGGCTGTAACTCGGTTCAAAAACGCAAGTGCTTTAGCAAAGGAATCCCTAGCATAGCGAGCATTATAAGTTGGATTCGTATCATTAAAAAATGCGTGCGGTGCATTAGGATAAACAATCGCTTCAAATGACTTCCCAAACTTCTCCATTTCTTCCTCAAAAGCAGGAATCAAATTCGTTATATTCGGATCATTTCCTCCATAAAAGCCAAGAATTGGACATTGAATTTTGTCTATATGTTCTTTTGGAGGGCGGCCGTAATACACAACGGAACCGGCATGCTCGGGGTCGTTAACGGCAAGTGCAGCTGATAGGGCGCCTCCCAAACAGAAGCCGACAGAGATGACCGGCATTCCCTTGGTGTTGGGATACGTATTTCTAGCATAATTGGCGGTCGCTGTTAAGAGATTGACAAATCCTTCAGATTTTCTTGGGTCTAAGACTCCAAGCAGTTTGGTTAACGTTGCGCGTAATGTTAGTTGCCGGTCTTGAGGCTGTTTTGAGATTTCCTCTTCCCGTATTTCTGGGTTGAACCACGCTTGATGTGGAATAGAATGAAGAAATTGTTTGGCGTCTTTCACTTTCTCCTCGCCAAGGTCTTCAGGTCTTACTCCATTTTCTGCAAATAGGTCTGGTGCAATGGCAACATAGCCTGCGGCTGCAAAACGCTCAACCACATCTCTAATATGGGCGTCAACACCCCACATTTCCTGAATTACAATAACTGTCGGCCTTGGTTCGGTAACAGGTTCAATTGCGGCAAAATAGGCACGAATATCCCCATTTGTCCCTGTAAATGTTCTCCATTCTGATTGTACTGGCATCGTGACACCTCTTTTATGTATTTTTTCTATCCCAATTTACCATAATAAAGCTGTTTTTAAAATAAAGTGAACCGCCCCATCTGGATAATTTTAGGTATTACAGGATTTGCTCGTCAATTTTTGACTTTTACTCGCCTGATTCGAGGTTTACATGCGCATTTTGGATATAAAAAAACAACCTACAATTTTTAGGTTGTTTTCTTTAAGTAAAAGAAGCAATAAGCTCTCCAAGTATCTGAACGCCCGCTTCCATTCGCTCTTCAGACTCATAGCTGAACGATAACCTTAGGTACTCGATGCCCTCCTGCTGGTTTGCAAAAAAGAACTTTCCAGGCACATACGAAACACCTGCAGCTAAAGCCTTTTCTAACATTTCAGCTGTATCGATACCCGAAACCTTTACCCAGACAAAGTAACCACCCTGGGGAACATACCAAGAAACTGATTCGGGAAAGTACTTCACAATATACTGGGCCAGTCTTTCACTTTTGCTCCGGTATACGGTTTTTAACTCCGCAAGCCTTTCATCGAGATCAACTTTTTCTAAATAGGCGGCCATTGTCGCTTGAGCAAATGGGTGGTCCAAATCCTTTTTAAACCATGAAAAAGCAGTAATAAATTCACTCTCCCCCACTATCCAGCCAACCCGCATACCCGGGGCAACGACTTTGGATAAAGAACCGACATGCAATACGCGGCCTTCTGTATCCAGTGCTTTTAATGTTGTTGGGCTTTCTCCGAAAGAAAGTTCACCATAAGCATCGTCTTCTAAAATAAGGAAGTCGTAATCAGCGGCGAGCTCCAATAGGTGTTTCCTACGCTCACCACTTAAAGTCGTCCCAGTAGGATTTTGAAAGGTCGGAATCGTGTATAGCAGGCGGGGCAAAGTTAGCCCTGCACTTTTTCTTTCGGCAAGGATCTTAGCGAGTTCATCCGTCCGAAGTCCCTGGCCGTCAATCGGGATGCTGATAATTTGTTTCGTGTAGTTGCGAAAAATCTCCAAAGCTTCCATATAAGTTGGCGCTTCAACGGCAACAGCTACATTTTCGTCAAGCAGCACACGTGCAATTAAATCAATTGCCTGACATGCCCCTGCTGTAATTAACAGTTCATCCCCTTGGACTTTTATGTTGCGCTCAGCCAAGCGGTTCTGGATTTGCTGTTTTAATTTCTCCATCCGTGGGGTGCCCAAATAATGAAGCGGCAAATCATGTTCCTCATCCAGCAAGCGGTCTGCTGCCGCCTTTATTTCACCTGAAGGAACCAGTTTAGGCGCAGGATACCCTGAACTTAAACGGATGCACTTCTTAGGTAATGCAGGCATCCATTCCCCAGGCGGGTCGTTCTTTAACGCCGCTTTCACGTTGTCAGGAAAAAAAGAATCAATTTTCACGTTAAACAAACACCTTTCACTACAAACTCAAACTGTTAGTTAATTGCTTTTTTTATAACGTTCAATTTATAATTATTCACGCAATTAACTTCCTTGATATATTTTCCATTTTTATTATTCTGATAATATTTATAGTCTCCATTTGACCATTGCAAAGGTGATTTTTTGAAAAAGAGTTTAAAAAAGCGCTAGTAAAAATCCAAAATGGAAGTTTACTAGCGCAAAATATTTTATCAAATATCAATCTAAGTTCCACACAAATTACAAGTTCAATGTACCACCATCAATTACGATTGTTTCGCCGGTAATGAAGGATGCTTCATCTGAAGCAAGGAATAAAACTAAGTTAGCAATCTCCTCAGGATAACCAATTCGGTTCAGTGCATTTGCTGTAGATAACACGGGCCATTTTTTTGTTTTCTTCCAATCCTCAACCATATTTGTATCAATGATTCCCGGAGCGATTGCATTCACACGAATATTCTTTTTCCCAAACTCAGTAGCCGCTGTTTTCGTAAGGGCAATTACACTGCTTTTTGATGCAGAATAAGCTGCGACCAGCTTTTGGCCTTTGATGCCGGCGATACTTGCTGTATTAATGATAGAACCGCCTGAAGACATCTGGGGAATGGCATATTTTAAGCCTAAGAAAACTCCATTTGTATTTACATCAAACACCTGCTGCCATTCTTCAAACGAAACATCTGGAATCTTACTCTCGCCACTTTTTACACCAGCATTATTAAATAAAATATCTAATTTGCCATAAGTATCTATGGTTTCTTGAACCATAATCTGTACATCTTCGGGTTTGGTCATATCAGTTTGAATAAACTTAGCTTCGCCGCCAATTTCATTCACCAGCTGAACGGTTTCTGCTCCCGCTTTTTCACTATAATCGGCAATGACCAACCGGGCTCCTTCTTGTGCAAAGCGAATTGCTGTAGCTCTGCCAATCCCTCCGCCGCCTCCTGTTATAATAGCTACTTTATCTTTTAAACGCATATTTTTCACCCTTTTTCCATTTTATTTAGGCACACTTCCTGCTATTATCATCGGGTAAAATCTATCTAACGCGTCTTGTCTAAACTATTTCATTATGGCAGTGCAACCAATTTCCCATAAGTTTGACGGTCACCGAGAACTTCCAGTGCGGAAGGAACATCCGTAAAATCAAATTCACGGTAAATGAGAGGCTTGATTAAGCCTTGGTCATAGAGTTTCATTAAATCCTCATGAATTTCAACCGCCTTCTCCGGATACAATCGGCGGAACAAGCCCCAATGCACTCCGACGATTGAATAATTTTTAATTAAGGCATGATTCGCAGGGGCTTCTGGAATACGTCCGCCAGCAAATCCAATGACCAAAAGACGTCCATCAAAAGCAATACATTTTCTGGAACGGTCAAAAACATCACCGCCAACCGGATCATAAATGACGTCTGCACCGCGCCCGCCAGTTTCTTTTTTCACAACATCAACAAAATCTTCGGTCAAATAATCGATGGCAATATCTGCGCCAAGTTCTTTACATAATTGAACCTTTTCCGGTCCACCAGCAGTGGCGATGATTTTCGCCCCTCTTGCCTTACCGAGCTGGATGGCAGCCGATCCAACACCGCCGGCACCGGCATGTACTAAAAGAACTTCCCCTTTTTGAAGATTAGCACGGTGATATAAGGCATAATAAGAAGTTTGGTATGTAATAAACATAGATGCAGCCTCGCTAGGAGACATCTTCTCGGAAATGACATAAACAGAATTTTCAGGTACACTGACCCATTCAGATAATCCCCCGTTTGGAAGTGGAGGTGTAGCTATAACTCGCTGTCCTACCTTAAACCGGCTTCCTTCCCCCACTTCCCGGATAATCCCCGATATCTCAGCACCCGGCGTGAATGGCGTCGGCGGCTTTTCCTGATACTTCCCTTGGCAAAGCAATATATCGAAAAAGTTAAGAGAGGATGCCTCCACTTGAATTAACACTTTTCCCTCTTCAAGGGCAGGTACAGATTTTTCCTCCAGGTTTAACACATCTTTTGGATCCCCTAATTCATTTACAATCCAACTTCTCATTTCTACTTCCTCCTAAAAAAATATAATTTTTTCAAAATAAAATTGCTGAAAATTAGTTTGTTTTCTGAAGGTGTCTTGACTGTACTTTCTTCAAATACTAACCAGTCAGTATTTTATAAAAGGACAATCTATATAATTATTATATTCTATATTTTCTGATTAATAAAATAGTTTGCTTAAACTAGGAAATTAATCATTCTAAAAAAACAGTCTTACTATAAATTTTTATATATAAAAATGATTTACAAATATAAAAAAATAAAGTATAAATTACTTATAACAATTTTTTAGAAAAATCGGACATATAAACTACAATTATAAGGAGGCGCTACTAATGAAAATTCCATCATTATTTAATAGGAGTAATATTGAATTTAATGCAGAAGGTGCCATGTTAAGGGGCTGGCTTTACACCCCTAATACTAATGAAGAGAATTTTCCTGCTATCATTATGTCGCATGGATATGGATCGCTAAAGGAAATGTACCTAGACGCTTTTGCTGAGCATTTTGCCAATAACGGTTTTGCCGTTCTTGTTTATGATCACAGAAATTTTGGGGATAGCGATGGGTTTCCAAGGCAGGAAATCAATCCATATGAGCAGGTTCTTGATTTTCAGCATGCCATTACCTTTATCTGTACATTGAAGGAAATTGATCGTTCACGAATCGGGATCTGGGGAACGAGCTATAGCGGAGGTCATGTTTTACAAGTTGCCGCTATGGACAAAAGAATCAGCTGTGTTGTTGCGCAGGTTCCTACGGTTAGCGGTTCACAAACGGCACTAAGAAGAGTACAGCCTGATGAGGTGCCAGCATTGTTAAATACTTTCTATGATGATCGAGAAAATCGAATGCTTGGTGGAAAGCCTGCTTATAAAAAGATTGTTGCTGAAACTACTGACGAACAAGGGATTTATCAAAATGAAGAAGCTGTAAAGTGGTATTTAAAGGCTGGTGAACGCTCACCCAATTGGAGAAATGAAGTGACAATCCGTTCCATCGATCTTTCACGTTCATACGAGCCTGGGAAATATATTTCCATGATATCTCCTACTCCTTTACTCATTCTTGTTGCTGCAGATGATATTGTCACACCTACCGATTTAACACTTGCTGCTTATGAGGAAGCTCGTGAACCCAAAAAATTAGTGATTATTGACGGTCACCATTTTACACCTTACATTGAGAAATTTGATAAATACAGTAATGAGGCTCTTAAATGGTTTACGCAGCACTTGAAGAAAGTTGATTCTTCGATCATTCCGGCAATGAAATAATCATAAAAAAATCCTCCTATTAAAATGAAAGGAGGATTTTTCAAGAGAAAATATATTATACTAAAGAACTAATTGCTTGCGTAATTTCCTGTGCTTTCGATTTCATAATCGCTTTCAGTTCTTCCTCGTGGATATGCTCAATTAACGATTTAGGCATATATGAGCCAAGTCCCAAAATGATATTGCCTTGACTATCAAATATTGGACAAGCATAAGCTGAAATGCCAAGCGAGTATTCCTCGTGACTTTCCGCAATACCTTCTTCACGGATTTTCGGTACTTGCTTTTTCAAATCTTCAATGGCAGTAATCGAGTTTGACGTATATTGAGGAAGCTGGTGATCAATTAATAGCTTTGTGACAACATCATTGGAATCCTTTTCTGGCAAAAACGCAAAAAAACATTTTCCAAGCGCCCCTGCTGTAATAGGAAAGGAATCACCTGTAGAAACAGTTAACCGAACTTTCAACGGGGGTTCTTCTTTTGCAACATACATCAGATGTGTTTCACGTATTCTTTTTACTAATACAAAAGTTAAACCCGTTTTCACAAGGTCCTTTAAATATATACTGGCAACTTCTATATAGTTATTAATCTCCTTTGCGCGATTGCCTAAAGCGATTAGAGGTGGTCCTAGTGAATAAGTTTTCGAGCTGCTTTCCAATACTACATAGTTTTTTTCTTCTAACGTTCTTAGGATCCGCAAACAAGTACTAAAATTGATTGATAGTGCATTCGCGATTTCAGTGAGCGTAGCTGAATGAAATTCCTGTTTTGCAAGTAATTCTAAGATTTTTATAGATGAGTCCAATGCAGGCACTAAACTCTGTTTTTGACCCATTCCTGTCAAACCTTCCACCTTCCCTAAATGAATGTCCATTCATAATTACACCATATTTAAACAACAATTTCAAATTTGAAATTCACATTCCCCCTCAAAATACTGTAAAAAAAGCTGCCATTTATTTTGAAGGGGTATTCATGTATTTATGATATTAAAGAATCCCATCCTGATAGATTCTTATTGATTGGGGGGAAATCTTTTAGCTCAAACGGAAAGTCAGATCCTGGCACAACTCGACCCTCACCTACCAATTTGACTAAGTAGGAAAGCGCATCATCATTCCAAAGTACGGAGTCAAACCAAAACTTTCTCAAATAGTCCTCCGGAGATGCGCTTAAATTTTTTGAAACAGATTCCCACTGCTGGTATCCCTTCGACATTCTCCCAATCTGGTAAGGAAGAAAGCCCCCGCCATGCGCCAAGAGAATCCTTACGTTTGGATAAACGTCTAAATAGCCTTGTAGCAATAAATCTGCAGCACATACTGTTGTCTCCCATAGAACCCCCATTAAGGTCGACATCTTTCCTTTATTCATCCTTTTGTCCTGACTAAGAAGCGGATGTATAAAAACAATCGCTTTTTGACGATTAGCCTCTTCCCAAAATGGAATATACCGTTCATCAGTTAATAAAGTACCGTCTATGCCGGTGCCAATAATCGATCCTAACAACCCTTTTTTCATTGTAGACTTCAATTCTGATGCCGCTTTAATTGGATCATTTAGGGGAACTGTTGATAAGCCAGAGTATCTAGTGTTGCTTCTTTTCATCATATCAATCAGCCCTTGGTTGTATACTGCGGCAAATTCAGACGTAATAGCAGGGTCAGTATTATATAGAAACAATTGTGGTAGAGGTGACACTAATGTATGGTCAATTTGAGCTTTTCTTTGCGCCGCTGCATGCTGGTTTTCATCAATGAAGGCTTCAGATAATGAGAACGGCCAAGTATCATTAATGATAAGGACATCTGGCAGATCTTCTGTTAGCTGTTCCCGCCTTACCGAAACAAGATGCTGATGCTGTTCAAGCCACAATAGAGCTTCTTTTGGAATAAAATGCGAGTGAACATCCTTCATGATCTCATGTTTCCCCATTTAGCCAACAGGTGATTGCTTAATCATAATGGAAATTGATTTTGTTTCCAGATAATCTTCCAAACCATATTTGCCGCTTTCCCTGCCGTAGCCGCTTTCCTTTACCCCACCAAACGGTGCTTGCATGGAGAATGGTGCTGGATCGTTTACACCAACCATTCCATATTGCAATTTCTCAGAAACGCGATACATCCGTGACAAATCATTCGTATAGAAATAGGATGCAAGGCCATAATTCGTGTTATTAGCCTTCTCTATTACTTCTGCCTCTGTTTGAAAGCGAATGAGCGGGGCCACAGGACCAAATGTTTCCTCCCTTGTAATGACCATCTCTTCTGTTACATCAGCTATTACGGTTGGTGCATAGAAATAGCCATTTGCATATTCCTCAGTTGTTAATCTGACACCTCCACAAAGTACCCGAGCACCTTTTTCTAGGGCATCATTTACTTGGCCATGAATACTATTAATGGCATTTTCGTTAATTAAAGACCCCATTTGATTGGATTCATCCATTCCGTTCCCAACCTTCATTTGCCTAACAGCCTTCTGGAATTTCTCAGCGAACCGCTCATAGATTGATTCCTGGATATAAACGCGGTTCGTACAGACACATTGCTGCCCGGATGAGGCAAATTTACTTGAAATAACTCCTTGCACTGCCAAATCTAAATCGGCATCTTCAAAGACAATAAAAGGAGCATGCCCTCCCAGCTCCATCGAAACACGCTTGATTGTATCGGCTGATTGGCGGATTAATGTTTTACCTACTTCTGTGGACCCTGTAAATGAAATTTTGCGTACATCCTGGCTATCCATTAATGTTTTCGCAATTTCAGCGGAAGGTCCTAGTACAAGATTCACTACTCCATTTGGAAGTCCAACCTCATCAAATATCTTAAAAAGCTCAATCAATGATAACGGCGCCTCTGATGATGGCTTAACAATCACAGTACACCCAACAGCGAGTGCAGGAGCTAATTTCCTGGCACCCATCGAAAGCGGGAAATTCCAAGGTGTAACGGCAGCTACTACTCCAATTGGCTGTTTAATAACATGCGCTCGTTTATTCGCTGTTGAAATCGGCAATACGTCACCGTATACCCGCCTTGCTTCTTCGGCAAACCATTTGAAAAATGAAATCGTACTGCCAACCTCATACCTTGCGTTATGAATTGATTTCCCCATTTCCTTTGTTATGATTTTAGCGAGATGTTCCTTTTTTTCTAGCAATTTATCAACAATTTGGTAGAGATAATCGCTGCGTTGTTCTGCTGTTAAAGAGGACCATACCGGGAAGGCATTCTTTGCGGCTCGGATAGCTTGGTTTGTTTCTTTTGCTCCAATCAGATATGCAACATCTACCAATTCACCAGTTGCAGGGTTCTTTACTTCTAAAACTTGATCTGATTTAACCCAACTTCCATTTATATACATGAATTTTATCCTCCAATCTATTACATGAATTCTCCACCTGCTGTATATGGCGGCTCTCTAAATTTCAGGAATGATTATTTTTCCAGCCATGGTTCCATTAACTCCGCTAACTCTTTAGGCTGCTCCAGCGGTATTAAGTGACCGCTTCTATCGACAGTAGCAAACTTGGCTTTCTTTGCATAATTGGTCATTTGCTTCGTCTTCTCCAGAGGAACAACGACATCATTGACACTTGCAACAAATAAATATGGGATATCATGTTTCTCCAATAAGTGATGACGGTCGACTCTTGCCATCGTGGCAGTAGCATGGGCAATATAGCGGTCTTGTCCGTAATCTGTAAGCATTTGCTTTCTAATCTTTTGAAACTTTTTATCCTCGACATTGCTAGGATAAAATGTCCGATTCACACCTGCTGCTACCATTTCTTCATATTCACCGGACTCAGCACGGGCAATGGACTTTTTCCGAAGCTCCTTTGAAGCGTCTGACTCCCCTTCAGCACTCGTGCCAATAAGAGATAAGCCGGTAATCCGTTCAGGCGCCTTTTCTAACATTGCCAGTGCCAGGAAGCCGCCAAATGAAAATCCGGCAAGATGAAACTGATCAGGTAAATCCTTTAATACTTCCTCAGCTAATTGATCTAAGTTAGCAATCGCCGGAACAGTAATCGGGTAGCATTCAATCGATGAAGGCAAGTGTTCGATTACTTCGTCCCAAATTTGTTTTGTGTTGTTAAGCCCGGGGATTAACACAAGATTTTTTACATATTCAGACATAGTCATACTCCTTATTTATAGTTTTGTTTTAAAATTTTGCCGCTTTTTGTTCTACCTTCATAATTTTTCGGGCTTCAACTGGTGTAGCGACATCACGCCCAAATTCATAAGAAACGTTTTTAATCCGTTCTACAAATTCTGCATTCGATTTAGCAAGAACTCCAGGCCGTATGTAAACATGGTCTTCCATACCCACTCGAACATCGCCGCCCAGACCAATGGTCAGTGTATTCATTGCGAATTGATTTTGAAATGCTACACAGCCCCAGCTTGCTCCTTCTGGTAAAGAGTCCAACATATACAGCAGGCTTTTTGGAGTTGCCGGCATGCCGCCATCAGCTCCTAATACAATTTGAAAATGCAAATCACCCGTAATCAAGCCTTCATCGACAAGCTTCATCGCATTTGTAATCATGCCTGGATGGAATACTTCTATTTCAGGCTTAATTTGATATTTCTGCATTTTAGCAGCTAAATTCCGCAAGAATTGCGGGGAATTCATAAAAACGATGTTTCTTAGGTTTAATGATCCAGTATCTAATGAAGCAAAATCAGGCGCCAATTCACAAAACGCCAGCCTCTCTTCGTCTGACAGGCCATGTTTGCCCGCAGAAGATAAACTAATGATCAGTTCATCCCCACATTTTTCTTTTACACGTTCTACAGTTTCACGATATAAATTAACATCCATGGACGGTGAACCATCTGCTTCACGAACATGCAGATGCGCGATGGCAGCTCCTGCTTTCCAGGCGAGATAAACTTCATCGGCAATTTCCTTTGGTGTTAGAGGTACATACGGTGTGTCAATCCTAGTAGTATTTGTCCCCGTCGGCGCTACTGTAATAACCAATTTCTCCATAAAACCCTCTCCCTTTTTATTTGTATAAATACGTCTTATCTAAAAATATCCTTTTACTCTGTTACACGGAGCACAATCTTCCCTTTGTTTTTATTAGCTTCCATATACTGGTGGGCTTCTCTAACTTCTTTCCAGTCAAAAATAGTATCTATTATCGGAACCACTCTTCCATTAGCAAAATGGTCTCCTAAAAACTCTAATAGTTCCTTGGTTAATTCGATTTTCCGAAAAAGCGGCTGCGACCTTAAGGTAGTTCGTAACAGCTGGAATCTTTTTAATAGAAGTGTTCCTAAATCCAGTTGATTCACAATCTTTTCACCAAGAGACCCAATGATAACCAATTTTCCGTCTGGAACCAATGATTGTATGTTTTGTTCAAAATAAGGAGCTCCAATGCAATCGAGAATGATATCAACACCGTTACCATTGGTGTACTCATTAACAAAAGGTAAAAATGGTCCCTTTTTATAATTCCAGCCTGCCTTTGCCCCCAACTGCACACAATACTCAATTTTCCTATCACTACCTGCTGTAATTAACGCAGTGGCCCCCGCCAATTTGATTAATTGAAGTGCAGCACTCCCTATACCGCTAGCGCCTGCATGAACTAACACTATTTGCCCTTTCCTTAATTGCCCCAATGAAAAAAGACTTTGATACGAGGTTAGGAACGTTTCAGGAAAGGCAGCAGCTTGTTCAAATGTCATGGTATCTGGAATCTTAATTAATAAACCTTCTGGTACACTTACATATTGAGCATATCCGCCTCCAGGTAATAAAGAACAAACTCGGTCACCAATTGAATGAGATGAAACACCAGCCCCGAGTTCTACAACCTCTCCTGACATTTCAAGACCAAGTATGTTTGACTCTCCTGGTATTGGCGGATACATTCCACGCCGTTGCTGCAGGTCAGCACGATTTAACGCCGTTGCTTTTACTTTCACCAATACTTCTCCAGGGTTTACAGCAGGGGTTTTTGCTTCGCCAATATAAAGCTGATCGGCCGAACCGAAATCCTTCATTAGAATTACCTTCATTTCATCACTCCTTATATCAATGTCTTATTAAGACTTGATACTTCCTGCTGGCAATTAAAATGGGAATTACCAAATGCTTTAGCACCTACATGCACGAAGCATTTTTAGCACTAAACCATAAAAAAGTGAATTCCCATACCTATTTTCATATCTAAATTTATCAACAAGATGATGATGGAAGAAGAACTTCAAACAATCCCATTTAAAGTTCTTCTTTTGTTTGAAAAATTTATACTCTTTCTCCCTTAATACGGTCACCTTCTACCCAACAAGAATGAGCGCCAATTGGAATTCGGTGTGGGAGAATAATACGCGCTACTGGTCCAATTGAAAAATCTTTCGCATCAAGAATGAGACATTCTGACCGATTTTCATTCATATCAGTAATTAACGTAATTAAGTACCCGTCATCCTCTTCTACAGCATTAAGTCTTCTTGCTAATTGCGGCTCACTGCCTACTCTGCCCTCACCGTATTCGTAGCGCTGATATGTGCCATCTAAAAGATCATATTTCTTGATACCACTCAGCCACCATGCTTTGGAGTTATCGAAAGTAGAGTTATAGCTATATCTGTATTTCTTGCCGACAAAGTCATTGCTTACCACTGGGAATTCTGTTATTTCGTCATCTAAGAATTCCTCTTTCGTTTTTCCTGTTTTAAGGTTAAAACGCCAGCGATACATGCGATAACCTGTTTGCTTTTTGTCAAATTGATTTTTCATCTTATCGATTGCATCTGCACCCTGCTTCCCTACCGCTGGTTTTCGCGGATTAAAGGTAACACAGCCTTCCATCACTATCTCATCGCCGTTTTCATAGCAGTTTGACAAATGCAGGATGAAACAAGGCCTTGCTTCAAACCATTTGATTTTACTGTTATCACCATATCTAGGGATAATACCAAACCGAGCAGGCATATCCGTAAAGAAGGTAACTTTACGCTCCCCTTTAGCCAACAATTCTGGATCGAAAATGAACGGCAAATCATGCAAGATGGAAAAGTTTTTTGTGATCCCTAAATCATGCGGCCAACGAACACCTGGCAGGTCGATTGGAACATAATGTTTTAGTTGGCTATTCTGATCGACTACACCATAATACATATAAGGATACGTTTCACTAAAATTGAAGAACATTAGCTCTCCAGTATCGTTATCTACTTTAAAGTGAGAGCATATACCTGCAGGTGCAATGGTTGCATTCCAGCCGTCGGATTCGAGCATTTCTAATGAAATAGGATCTAAGCGATTCGCCTCACTACATTGTGACATTGTCGCAAGTAGCTTTCCTGCATGAGCTATAACATCTGTTCCAGCATTATCTTTCATGGTTCGCATACTGCCCCAGCCTTGACGAGTAGCTAGATGAGGCTCGAGCATCCCCGGCCATAACGATTTACCGGCAGCCTGCTCTGCTAAAAATCCAGTGGTACGGACAAATCGGTTTCGATAGGTTGCTTTTCCATCCTCGAAATGGAGAGCATGAAGCATTCCGTCTCCATCAAAAATATGAAATACTCCCATGGGTTCATGAACCTGATTATGACCATTACGAACATAAATACCATGTAAATCTCTTGGAATTTCGCCAATTACTTCTAAACTATCAGTGTCAGCTGTGTATTCCTTTCCTACTGGTTCGAAATGATCTTTCAGAAATGGATTTAGATTATCTTCGCGTATAGTGATTTTTACCTCATTTTCAATTTTAATCAAAATAGCAACCTCCCTAAATTTTGCTTAAATGTATGGATAAAAATCATTTCTTAATAATCCCTAATTTTTTTAACAGGTCACCAGCAAGTTCAAAGGTACGTGTTGCTTCAGCCTGTGACTTACTTGGGTCCAAATACAAAATTTGCGAATTGCTATTTTTTACATAATCCACATATTCTGGGTCCTGTTGCGCTTTATGGAAAGCTTCCTCTAATATGGATAATTCTGTTTTCGAGATTTTTTTAGGTGCAAACAGCATTGAAAATGCTTCAATTCCACCTTCCATCTTTAAATCTGCAAGTGATACCGCCCCGTCATATTCCGTTTTTTCAGTGCCAAATACAATTAAAGGTTTTAATGTGCCTGCTTTAATATGTTCTAATGCATCACTAGGCATAACAACAGCTCCATCAATATGGCCGCCTAGTAATGCGGTAATCCCTTGGGCACCGCCTTCATACGGAACGTTCTTAACCTTAACTCCTACTTTTTCGGCAACTGCAACCATATTTAAATTCGAAATACTTCCTGGTCCAGTAGTTGCATAAGAAAATTTCCCTGGATTCTCTTGTACAAATTTTAACCAATCTTCGAATGTATTCCATTTAGAATCTGTTCTCACTACCAGCATCGGAATCGAAGCTGTATTTTTCATGATTGGCTGGAAGCTATCATGTGTAAAGGAAGCTTCACCGAAATGAGGCAGAACGCTTACATGGGAGACAGTTCCATATGCGATGGTATAGCCATCTGGTTTTGCGTTCATTAATTGTGTCATTCCAATAATTCCGCCGCCGCCTTCGACATTTTCAATGGTGATGGATTCTTTATGTGGAAGATGCTTTTCGGCAAGTTTTGCTAAAAGTCGTGCGCTATTATCGTTGATGGAACCGGGGGCAAAAGGAACAATCATTTTAATTGGTTTTTCAGGAAACTTTGATTCTACTTTTGCTTCCTTATCACCTCCTTTACTGTTGTTTTGGGAAGCGCTCTCTTTTGTGTTTGAGCATGCCGAAGCTAGGATTAATACCAGAGAGAACAATAACAATTGAATCGATTTTTTCATCCATCTCACCCTTTTCTGTAATTTTTAATCATTTCAAACTAAAACAATGTTTCGTTTGTTTTGGTGGGACACCTCCTTACCAGCCAATGTATTTATCCCTTAACAGCAGCTGCTGTGCTATCTTCAGCCAACTTAGACTCTTTTCGCCTGTTCTTTATTTTTGAAAATAGCGGTGATATCAGCATCAGTATAATAATAAGCAATAAAACTAGTGAAGCTGGTCTTGTCACAAAGGCGGAATAACTGCCCTCTGTGAGCAATAAAGTTCTTCGCAAACTCTTTTCAATTATCGGGCTTAATACGTATGCCATGACAAAAGCAGCCATCGAAAATCGTCCCATTATAAAGATAAAAGAGAGAACACCCAGGATTAGGGAAAACCACAAATCAAAATATTTAGTGGAGGCTGAGAAGCCGCCTACGAGAGCGATGACTAGCACAATCGGCATGAGAAATGAGTTAGGAACAACAAGCATCCTAGCAAATAACGGTGTTAGTAATCTTCCAATTATATACATAGAAATAGTAGTTAGGAGAAATCCAAAAAGGATTCCATATGTTAAGGTCGGATCTTTAGCAAAAATTCTTGGACCTGGCTGTATGCCATGAATAATGAACGCACCCATGACGATGGCGATTCCTACTGAACCTGGAATACCTAAAGCGAATAGTGGAATGAGCGCGCCACCAACTGAAGCATTATTAGCGGATTCTGGTGCAGCAATTCCCTCAGGGTTCCCTTTACCAAAGGTTTCAGGGCTTTTTGATACTTTTTTTGCCCCGATATATGAAAACCACGATGCCGCTACCGTACCTAGTCCGGGTAAAATTCCTGCGATTGTTCCTATTACTGAACCAATTCCAATTGGCTTTGCGACGCTCTTTATCTCTTTCAATTCTAGTTTTGTAGAAAGATTACTAGTGTTGGAAGCAAATCTAATATGCAGTTCATCTTTTACAACTCTTAATATTTCAGGAATCGCAAACAACCCTATTAGCAAAGCCACAATGCCAAGACCTTCCATTAAATCTAATTGCCCCATCGTAAACCGAGGGCTCCCAATAAACATATCCATTCCGATTGTTCCTGCCATCAAACCAAGAACGACCGAAATTAGGCTCTTTGTCATTGTCCCCTTAGTACTGATAGAAGCCACGGCAATCAATCCCATAATCCCAAGCAATACGAATTCAGGGTCAGATAGTTTAAGTGCAAAATTGGCAATAGGCTCTGTCAGAAAGATCAAACATAAAGCACCAAAGATTCCCCCTATTGTAGAAGCTGTCAATGAGTACCCCAGCGCCTTCCCAGGCGATTTTTTTCTTGCTAAAGGCACTCCATCCTCCAAAGTAGCTGCAGCAGCCGGTGTTCCAGGTATCCCCAAGGTTATAGAGGAAATAGATCCCCCGTATTCAGCTGCCTGATAGGCCGCTAGCAATAATAATACGGCTGCTACAGGTGACATGGAATAGGTGAACGGAAGAAGAAAAACAATCGCAATCGTCGCGCCTAAACCTGGCAAAGCTCCTATTACAAGGCCAACGATCGTACCAATTATAATGACAACCATATTTGTAAGCGTAAACAAAGTAGTGAAATCAAAATTAAGAATTCCCATCTTTTCACCTCCTTTAGAAATCTATTTGCAACAGCAAATCGAAGAATAGGTATATGCCTAAAAGTACACCAGAAGTAGATATTAGATTCATTATCAGCACTTTTTTTGAACTTTTCTCTGGCTGATAAATATGAATCAATGTAAACAAATACAGGAATGTTGGAATATAAAAGAAATTTAACTTCGCCCAGATGAAAATATAAACTAACGTCAGCAGCAGAGTAATCCCTACCATTTTGATATTTCCTAAATTAATGATTTCGCTTTTTTTATCCATTATTGTTTGGAAAATACTTATTATCGTTAGTCCGATTAGAATAAGAGCCAATATTTTTGGGTAATAACCTGGCCCAATATCACCGGCTCCTGAGCCCCCCATATTGTGAAAACCACTAGCAGTTTTGTAATAAGCAACTCCCAAAATGAGGATACCAATCAATAAAAATAGTGAAGTTTTCTTTAAAGACAATTTAACCTCCCCTTTCTTTTTAGTTGAAAATCAATTAAATTCCCTCTCATCGATTGTCATATACGGAAACGTTTTCCTCATATGACAATTATAAGTCCTTGATTTATAGATTGTCAAACTAATTATTAGAATGTTTGAAATATTTTATCAAAAATTATACTAATAAAAAACTGGTGAGAATCTGATTGATTTTCACCAGTTCAAACAATGCCTACAACCTTTTCCTAACTTATTAATGATGGTGCATCATTCCGCCCATGGAATCATCATGTTTCTCTGTTCCCGGAATAATAGAAATAACGGCTTCGGTCGTCAAAAACACTCCGGCAACGGAAGCCGCATGCTGAAGGGCGGAGCGTGTTACTTTTACAGGATCGATAATACCCAACTCCAACATACTTCCCCATGTGCCGTCGGCCGCATTGAAGCCAACTCCAAGCTTTTCCTGCTTTAATCGTTCTACAATTACCGAGCCTTCTTCACCTGCGTTTTCTGCAATTTGCCTAACAGGCTCCTCCAAAGCTCTCAGAATTATTTTCACGCCTGTTTCTTCGTCCCCACGAACTGTTTTCAGCACCTCGTTTACTGATGCGTAAACATTCATCAACGCTGTGCCTCCACCCGGCACGACTCCTTCTTCAACCGCTGCCCTTGTAGCATTTAAGGCATCTTCAATGCGGAGCTTTTTCTCCTGCAGTTCAGTTTCTGTATGGGCACCAACTTTAATGATTGCAACACCGGAAGCTAATTTTGCAATACGAGTTTGCAGCTTCTCTCTATCAAATTCATAGGCTGTTTCCTGTAATTGAACCCGTAAACTCTGTACTCTAGTTCTGACGGATTCTGCTTCTCCAGCACCATCGATGATCGTTGTATTGTCTTTTGATACTATTACTCTGCCTGCATTCCCCAACTGGTTGAGACTCGTTGTTTTCAAGTCAAGGCCAATATCTTCCGTGATCAACGTTGCTCCTGTTAGAAGAGCAATATCTTCGAGCATAGCTTTTCGATGTTCGCCAAACCCTGGTGCCTTAACAGCAACTGCATGGAATGTACCACGCATGCGATTGACAACTAACGCACCAATCACATCACTCTCCAGATCATCCGAAATAATCAAAAGCTGTCTATTTTGACGGACTACTTCCTCAAGGATCGGTAGAATGTCGTGGATTATTTTGATTTTATAATCTGTCACAAGAATATAAGGATTTTCTAATACAGCCGTCATCTGTTCATGATCTGTAACCATATAGGAAGAGGTATAACCCCGGTCAAATTGCATACCATCAACAAAATGGAGTTCTGTCATAAATCCTCTTGACTCTTGAATTGTAATGACACCATCATGACCGACACGGTCCATGGCTTCAGCAATCAATTCTCCTATTTCGTCATCACCGGAAGAAATCGATGCTACTTGAGCAATCGAATTTCTATCATCTATTTCTTTAGAAATTTCTTTTAATTTTACAACAGCAGCCGTTACGCCTTTTTCCATTCCCTTTCGAATACCGACAGGATTCGCACCGGCTGTTACGTTTTTTATTCCTTCTTGAATCATTGCCTGGGCCAAAACAGTAGCCGTTGTTGTTCCATCACCAGCCAATTCATTGGTCTTTGAAGCCACTTCCGCTACTAACTGGGCTCCCATATTTTCTATAGGATCCTCTAACTCTACTTCATTGGCAATTGTCACTCCATCATTCGTGATTAACGGTGAGCCAAAGCTTCGTTCAATGACCACGTTTCTTCCCTTTGGACCCAAGGTTACCTTTACCGTATCAGCCAGCTTATTAACACCTTCCAGCATTAACCTTCTTGCTTCTTCTTTAAATTTAATGTCTTTAGCCATTTTTACCCCCTAAATTTAATAATATTCTTACTATATCTATTAAAAAGGTAATTACCATATCCGGAATTTATTTCCGTATATAAAATAAATATAGATATTATAAAGGTAGTTGTCAATTAAAATTCTGAAATTTTAGATTTATCGTTTCAGTATATTATTTAAGAAAAACAATATTATTGCTAAAAAAAGACAACCTGAATTTTTCAGATTGTCTTTTTTTGCCCGGCAGTGTCCTACTCTCACAGGGACTTGCGTCCCAACTACCATCGGCGCTGAGAAGCTTAACTTCCGTGTTCGGGATGGGAACGGGTGTGACCTTCTCGCCATTACTACCGGACCTATTTAATTAGAGGTTTCATTCCCTCAAAACTAGATAATACAGAAGAAGTGTATAAGAACGAGTTCGCTAAATTACATTGATTATTGTCTAGCTCCAGCGTCCAGCAACTAGTGTCCTTCGGTCTTTTCCCTACGATAAGTCAACATCGATTCGCTAGCGCTCATCGTGTTTCCTTTATCTCAGTCAAAGT